>JAJBVJ010000222.1 GCA_020859875.1 Rikenellaceae bacterium | reverse complement strand
ATATAATGTGTTGGTAGACAATAATTTATTAACTGATAAACAATTTTAATATTTTTCATATTTTCTTTTTGAAGTATTGAATTGTTATATTTGAAAAGCCGAATAAACTATTCTAATAACTTAACCTGCTATGAATAGAACTTACTCACACCGCGGACTAAAAGCATTTTCGCTATCGGAACTTCTTGTAGTGCTGGTAATCATCGGCATATTGGTTTTAATAGCTTTGCCCAATCTAATGCCGTTGATCTCTAAAGCCAAGAGTACCGAGGCACAACAGCAATTGGTTTTCCTGCATACGCTCCAGAAAAGCCACTTCTATACCTATTCGAGATATTCCCATTCCCTTGAAGAGTTGGGTTTCGAACAGCAGAAGCTTGTCACGGAAGGTGGAAACGCAAACTATAAAATAGATATCGTCGAAGCTTCCGAAGCCGGTTTCCGGGCAACGGCGACGGCCGTTGTCGACTTTAACGGCAACGGCGCTTATAATGTTTGGGAAATAAACCAGGAAAAGGAACTCAGAGAAACCATCAAGGATTGATCGGAAATGCCCATTACACCCTTTCTATATCTGGCACCGGTAATTCCCCTTAGCGTAATGGTTATCAGCGATATTAAAAAAAGGAGCGTCGATGTGACCTGGCTTATTATCGCCGGATGTTTAATGCTATTGATTTCGTTCTTTCGAAATGGGTGGAATGAGATGTTGATATTCGGTGCCTTAAACATCTTTATTTTTTCGATACTCCTATGTGGAGGTGCTCTATATTGGAGAGTGAAATATCGAGAATGGGTATTGCCGGTAGATAAGACGATAGGTATGGGAGACATCCTTTTAATTTTATTTTCCGGTTTGTTATTCGATCCCCGCTCCTTCATTCATATACTTTTAGTATCCATGGCTTGCGGTCTGGTATGGTGGATAGTAACCCGGATGGTAACGGGCAGGGATGAGACTGTCCCGCTGGTTTCCTGTATGGGTTGCGTTCTTATTTTATCGTTCCTGAAAGAGGCATTGCAGTTATGAATACCAAGGATAGGATTCCCACCGAGGTATTGCAACTTATGCCTCCCTCCCTTGCATGGGACTACCGCTTACTGCCCTACCTATATAAGGAAGGAACTATTCATTGTTACAGCGACTGCGACGATCCGGAAAAACGGATGGAACTCGAGGTACTCCATGGATTGAAGGTAGAGATCAAAAAGGTAAGTAAAGAAAAACTGGAGCAGTTACTATCCCAATATTACCGTGATATGAAAAGCACCGATACGGCCCAAAACGCCGTATCGGTGACGGATATATCTTCCGGACAAGGATTTCTTTATAGTTTGATCGAGGAGGCTTTCGACAGCTATGCGAGCGATATTCATATCGAACCATACGAACAGAGATGCCGGATTCGCATGCGGATAGACGGTAAACTGATTGAAAGGTACGTCGTCCATAAATCCAACTATGCATCGCTGGTTAACCAAATAAAAATACTGGCCAATCTGGATATATCGGAGAAGAGGCTTCCGCAGGACGGCCGTATTCTCTTCGATAGGAATGGTAAAAAGTTCGATGTGAGGGTTTCTACATTGCCGACCATTTACGGAGAAAAGAGTGTGCTAAGGCTACTTACACGGCATGTCGAGCTTTTGGAGCTAGCAAACCTGGGGTTTACACCGCGGCAACTGGAGGATTATACCGCCGCTATTGTGAAACCCCACGGTATGGTGTTGATTTGCGGCCCGACCGGCTCGGGAAAAAGTACGACTTTATATGCCACATTGCGTATGCTCAATAACAATACGGGTAATATAGTAACGATCGAGGATCCGGTGGAGTATACTTTGGAGGGAGTCAATCAGGTGCAGCTAAAGGAGGAGATCGGCCTCACGTTTACCAGTGCTCTGAGGACCTTCCTCCGTCAGGATCCGGATATAATTATGCTCGGAGAGATCCGCGATCCGGATACTGCTCAAATGGCGGTGCGTAGCTCCCTGACCGGCCATCTTCTTTTTTCCACGATCCATACCAACAGTGCATGGGGGAGTATCTCACGGCTTGCCGACATGGGTATCCACCCGTATCTTATTGCCAATACACTTATACTTTGCGTAGCCCAAAGGCTAATTAGGCTATTGTGCCCGGAATGTAAAAGCAGGATCAAAGCCGATAGATCGTGGAAAGCGATAGTAGGTTTGGAAAGCACCGGATTTCAATATATCCCTAAAGGTTGTGCAAAATGCTACTACACCGGATATTCCGGTCGTAAAGCCATTTATGAAGTGATACCGGTGGATGAAACTTTAGCTGCGGCCATAAGGGATAATGTTCCCGACATACATGAAATTCTCAGGCAAAGGAACATTACGACATTAAAAACTGAAGGGATAAGAATGGTGGCTGCCGGAGAGTCCTCGTTCGAAGAGATCATCCCCCTATTAAACGACTGACCATGAGAAAACTTCAGCTGCTCGTATCGACTCTGCTTTTATCGATCCTTTTTCCGGTGGTGTCCCTCTCCCGGCCGGCACTGGACAGTATCCGTCTGGTTTTATTGGAAGAGAAGCTGGAAGAGTTGGCGGTTCGTGACAAGGCATATAACGACGAGATCGATCTTTCGGTCGGAAGAATGCCACTTATGGAGCTTTTGCGGCATGTGGCCAATGTCAGCAAAGTAAACCTGAGCGTAAGAAATGCGGAAAATATTATGGTCACCTGTAATTTTTCACGTGCGAGAATAAAAGAATTGATATTTTTTTTGTGTAAGGAATATGACCTGGATATAGAAGTTATCGGCAATATCATAGCCATAGCACCGGTTCCCCCGGAAAAGCCGGCGCCGCCCGATCCCACTATTTCATACGACAGGGAAAAAGATCTAATCAGCTACGACCTCGGAGGGGAAAGGTTGATCGATGTAGCCAAAAAGATCACGCAGGTCAGTGGAGTCAATGTTATCATACCTCAGCCACTTTATGTGCGGCAGGTCTCGGGTTATGTCGAGAATATGGAGTTCGATCAGGCGCTGTCGACCCTTGCCTCGGTCAACGGTATGGATGCGGTAAAAAACAGGAACGGAATATGGGAGATCATCCCTAATAACGAATCCGGCGTCGGGCAGCAGAATATGCCGCAGTATTCCCGGCGTTCATATATAGCGGCTAATGAACTGCATGTAGACAGCCTGGGTTATATTACGGCCCAAATCACACGTGGCAATATCCGTGATATCATCACGGATCTCTGCGAACAATTGGGTTTTAACTATTTTTTCCTCTCTCCGCTCGACCACCAGACTTCGGTTTTCATCAGGGATGTTGAGTTCGAATCACTTATGGCGACTTTATTATCGGGAACTCCGTATAGTTACTATAGGGAGAACGGGATTTATGTCTTCGGCTCATTGCCGAATAATCCCGGATTATTCTCGGTGAGGGTTATACCGCTTGTATACCGATCGGTCAATAAGCTGGAGGATATAATCCCGGATAATCTTCGCTCCGGCTTGCAGGTAAAGCAGTTTCCCGATCTTAACAGTATTGTGGCATCCGGAGACCAGCGTTCGGTAATCCGCCTGGAATCTTTCCTGCGGTCGATCGACAGGAGGGTTCCTTTGGTTACCATCGAGGTGATGATAGTCGATGTAAATAAAAAGAATCTAATGGAGACGGGTATAGGTATGGGTAAAGGTACGCTTCCCTCCTCTTCCCAAACCATTAGTCCCGGACTGGATATGACCGTCGGGGCATACTCCGTAAATAAAATGTTAAATAGTTTCAGCGGTTTCGGCTCTGTCAAATTGGGGAAGGTATCGAGCGATTTTTACCTGAGCCTTAAATTTCTCGAAGAAAACGATGTGATCGAAATAAGGTCTACTCCCAAACTTTCCACACTCAACGGCCATGAAGCTACCCTGAAAAGTGGGGAAAAGCGTTATTATAAAGAGATAACCAATACATGGATGGGAACACAAAACCCGGTTCAAAACGAATCATGGGTTTGGAGGGATGTCGAGGCCAATCTCAGTCTGACGATTATACCTTTTGTGAGCGAAGACGAGATGATTACCCTAGAAATAGAGATCGAACAGACAGAATTCAAGGAGTCGGGCGCCAGTGTGGACGATGTGCCGCCGGCTACGAATACCCGCAGTTTCAAGTCGCTCGTACGGGTAGAGAACGAAGAGATGGTACTGCTTGGCGGAATAGACCAGAACCGTATCTTAAAAGGTTCCAAAGGCTTGCCTTTAATCGCACGGATACCTGTCCTTAAATGGATATTCGGAAATTCGAAAAACAATAAAGAGGATTATAGGCTCAGCATATTTATCAAACCTACTATAATCGATTGATGATCCTCGATAAAATCATAGGGAATATAAATATACTGGTGATTTCGTTCACGAGCAGTTCGGAGTATACATGCTACCTGGCTAAATGTTTCTATTCGGCAGGCATCCTATCGGCAGTCGATACAGAACGAGGGTGTACAATCGAAGCCTTAGAATCACGGAAAATAAAATCCCCGGTGGTAGTGGTTTTCACCGGCTACGGGATAATCGTAAAGGAAAAATCACTGCTGCCGGAAAAGATCAAAGAAAAGATCGAGGCCGGTACAGACGAATTTATGTGGAACGATACGGACGGATCGATATCCCTTTTGCGGAAAGATCAGGTAAAACAGTGTGAAGGGTCGTTTGCAGCGGCTAAAATCAGGATCATAGGCAGGGTCGTGTGCCCGTTCGATTCGGAGGATACCGTATTGGGAACGTGTACAAAATATCTTCGTGAAAATATCAATTTCGGACGGTTATTCAAACCCGATCCCGTAGCCACCGAGTTGTGCATGGCTGTATTCCAGAGAACTAAACTGGCCGTGCTGGTGGCGGTATTGATATTTTTGGCAGCAAATTATTTCCGCAGTGACCGGATAGAAACCGAATACAGCAGGGTACAGGCGGAGTATCATTCCCTGCAAAACTATATCGGCTCGGCCGGTGAACTGTACAGGCAGAAAAATGAATTTACGGAGAGATATAACGTTTCCATACCCTATGGATTCTCTTGGATATGCGATCGTTTAGCACTCGTCCTTCCCCAATCCGCATCTCTTACTTCATTGAAAATACAGCCTCTTATGGTGAAATTGGAAGAGGGTAAACAGGTGCGGCTCGAATCGAGGCGGGTAGAGATAACCGGGAACGCTATCAATACGGAAGACGTGATGCGGTATATTGGTGCCCTGAAGCAATTGAATTTCGCAAGGGAAGTAAAAATGGTCTCTCTCGAACAGGATAGAAACTCCTCCGATCTTATCTTTAATATCTCGCTGGATCTATGATAGAATTTCGAAATTACAAGGGTTTGTCGGCTCTACTACTGCTTTTTGTCGGGCTCCCGCTCTTTGCATGGAATATGGCAGGGGCGAAAACATATAAAAATGCCAAAGAGACCCGTAAATTGAAAAATAAAATAGAGCGGCTTCATGCAGGGAATATGGATTCCGCGGACACCGTACCTTTTACAGTTAACGATGATATTGTCAGCAACGGACTGCTCCTTGAAAAGTTAGCGCCGAGGCTGGAAGAGTATGGGATCCAAATGGTAGAATACCAACCCTATATGGGTGAAAGTAACGGCAATTTATTGGTTCAAAGTGCCGAGATTTCCCTCTCGGGCAATTACATTCCGATCGTCAAAATTATAGACCTACTGGAAAACCATATTGAAGAATGCCGGGTCAAATCGGTAACCTTCGAAAAATCGATCCAGCCCAAAGACCGTAGAGTAATTCTTAAAGCCATCATACTAATCCAGCAACTAATTTCCGTCCAGCCATGAAAAAAATATCTTCAATATTATTGGTCGGAATATTCATTGCCGTTTCATGCGGTGAGATATTCGAAAAAAACATAGAAAATAAAACGGTCGAGGTTATTTCCCCCGCTCACGGTGTCGCGGTGGCGGAAGGCGAGACCACATTCCTATGGAGGGAGGTCGTGAGTGCAACACATTACCATATTACCATTGTCTCGCCCGACTTTGCAACGTCCTCTCGGGTCGTGGTAGATACGATCATGCCAGATACTGTCCTTAAAAGGTTTGCATTTACCCACAGACTCGATCCTGGAAATTACCAGTGGAATATCCGGGCTTGGAATTTCGCTTACCGCACAAGGGAAAATATCCTGGCATTGGAGGTTATTGCCCGGGATAACGACGCGGGCAGCGGGGATGACGACTGATCATTGACGGTTAATATTCAGAGAAAGCGGTGAGATCGAAAGTTTCCATATATATTCTATCGGTGGTTGCGGTATTGGTATGGGGAAAGATCGTCTGGAACATTGCGATACCCAAAGAAACCGGAGTTCCGGTAGTTCCCGTCAAAGAGTCGCCGCCCGTACGCGAAAAGGAGAGGAGGGATTCCCTATGGCTGAATTACCGGGATCCTTTCCTGGGAACCGTCGAAAAAGAAAGCGTGGCTATGGAGCCGGAACAGGAGGTGGAAATTTCCTCTGAAAAAAACAGGCCGGATTTCAATGTTCTATATTTCGGAAAAATAATTAAGAACCGTACCGCAAACCATATCGTCGAAATAGATGGTCATCAATACATTATGCGCAGGGGAGATACACACAAGGGGTATCGTATTACGGAAACTTACGACGATTCCCTAACTTTCTGCAAAGACGGATATTATTTTAGTGTTCAGCTGTCTTTATGAGAGAACCCCGGGAAATAAAAGGATATGCACTGCCTCTTGTGATCGTTATTTCTGTCGTGATCCTTATCGTCATGCTCGGGTTGCTCTTACTGTGGGACATAAACTTTCTCCACTTTTCCCGGATCGATTACATTAAAAAGCAACGGATGTATATTGAGTCTTTCTATGTACTTTACAGCACGTATCCGGATGATTTTTTTTTCTTCTTGACAAGGATTCATCATTGCTAGTCCATGAAGATATTGCCGGTTCCAGATTAAAGGTAAGTGTAAAGCCCTGGGGATTATATGAGGCGGTCAGTGTATCATCTATGTGCGGTAAAGTTCGGGCATGCCGTCTCATGGGTACAGAGTTGGACAAAGATCTCAATTACACTTTATGGTACCGAAACCAGGGATCGTCTCTTACCATCACCGGTAAGACAGAAATTACGGGCAGGGCCGCACTGCCGAAGAACGGTGTTATATATGGTCAGATGCCCTCCGTATTTTTCTCCGGTATGGAATTGTCGCCTGTAGACATAGATATAAGTGGATCCGAGATGCCCCCGCCGGATATATTTGCAATGGCATCGATTGAGGATATATTTTCATTTCATGATATTATCGATCCCGTGATCCGGGAGGCTGCAATGGACTTCCACTACGATGAAACTTTTATTGTCTGCGTCGGGAATGTAGATTTGACCGGCTGCTCTTTTTCGGGTAATATTATCGTCGCGGGCGACAAAATAAAAATCGATTCTACCTGTAATCTGCAAAATATAATCATTGCAGCCAATTATATTGAAATAGGGGATGGGGTATGTGGGTCTTTTCAGGCCTTCGGTAGAGACAGTGTTAAAGTCGGAAGCGACGTTCGGTTGGATTTACCTTCCGGGGTTTATTCCGAAGGTAAATTGTCGATCGGGCCCAACACTACGGTAAACGGCTATTTGATAAATAATTTTCAGGGGGAAAAGAACATCCAACAGGCAAATACCGTAAAGGATAAAACTTCCATCGTAAGGGGTCTCTACTACTCGGGGGGAATATCCCAACTGCAGGGAATAGTTACCGGAAGCGCATTTGTCGATGAAGCGGTCTACTACGCTCCTCAAGGCTATTACCGCAACCTGATATACGATGCTGCCTTCGTGGAAACGGAGAGGGTGCCGTATCCCCTGTGGATCAACCGTGGCGGGAAAAGAGTAGAGGCAGGATGGATAGAATAAAAAAAAATATAAAATACCGAAAAGGAGAACTAAAGGCATCGACCCTGATAGAAACACTCGTCGCCTCGATTATATTTCTTGCGGTATTTACCATTTCCCTTGACACCGCTGTGCGTATCACAAGCGTGGAATCTATCGATGCCCATACCTACCTGCTGATAACACAAGATCTGGAGAAATTGCGAAAATATTATACCGAAGAGAATTTTGCAATCGGGGAGTATTCCAAAGATTACCAGTGGGGAGAGGCGGTAATTGCAATAGAAGGATATAGGGGGTACGAGAATCTGCGGATACTGAGAATAATAGCTACAATCGTGGGTTCATCCCGGAGCCCCGATCTGGTATGGCTTTATGAGAAAGTTGAATAATGGTGAAAAATACAAAAGGGTTTACCCTTGCCGAATGTCTCCTTGTAATGATAACAGGGGGAATAGTTCTGCTGGCGATAATGGAAGGATATACGCTTATCACCGGTTATGTTTCCGGCAGGACGGAGGAAATGGACCGCCGGCAGCGAACATATCACGATTTAAATCTGCTGAGCGAAACTTTATCCGTATGTGACAGTATTACAGTGGAAGACGATAAAGTGTCGGTTTATTTCCGGGGCCGGAAGACATTATTGTCGTTTTACGATAATATGCTTATTCTGCAAAGGGATCGCCTCACAGATACATTATTGACGGATTACGGAGTACAGCTCGAGGTCGTAGGATTTATGGAAAACAGACCGACCATGCCGCAAATTAAATTAACGATCAGTTCGGGTGGGAATTTGGCTGCCGAGCATGTTTTCTCTCCCGGATTATCCGGCCCGGCCGGAATTAAAATAAATATGGAGAAGGCTGAAGAGCCATATTTATATGACAGGTAAATTACTCAGCAAGAGAGGCCGAAATAATACTTTCAAGGACAATGATAAGGAAATATTATTTTCCGAACTCTTATCCTTACTTTCGGGAGGACTCGATTTTTCACGGGCATTTTTACTATTGATTTCAGGTGAAAAATCGCAAAAGAAAAAAACGCTTGCCGAGATATACGACAAGATGGTGGCCGGAGCGAACCTCTGGCAGTCGATGGAAAGCAGTG
>JAJBVJ010000232.1 GCA_020859875.1 Rikenellaceae bacterium | reverse complement strand
GAGGGAAGATAAGGTGCTGCCGCCGATGGTACTGCACTTATTGTGGGAGAGTAGGTTGCCGCCTTCTTTAAGGGCCCGATAGAGATATCGGGCCCTTTCTATTTAACTCGGTTGTACAGTGACATGATTTTCTTTATGGGAGGACATGCCGCTGGTGCGTCACCGGAAACCTACATATGTGTTTACCCCCCCCCCCGGGCGGGAATCCCTTATTATTTATTAAGGGTGACGGGAAGGTATGCGATAGAAATATGGCCCTACAAAATATGCCGAATCATTAAACAAAAAGTCCCCGGCAAAAGTGCCGGGGACTTTGTATAAATATCTCGGGGTTAATTAAAATGCTGCGGCGCTTCCGATGATGGCACCCAGTACGGCTAATGTGATAATTATGCTGATACAGGAAATGATAAGGCCGGCGATCGATAGTCCCCTGGGAGTTTTGAAAACTCCTACGAAGGAGAGGATAAGCCCCAGAAGCCAGAGAATCCAGCCCAGTACGGGTACCCAGCAGAAGATAAGGCCGAGAAGAGCGAGTACAAAGCCGGCTGTGCCTACTCCGTTTCCTTTCTTTTCCTGAATAATCACGGTGGTATTTACCGCTTCAGGTTGGGGCGTCGAATTTTGATTTTCCATTGTGATAGTGGTTTTTAGTTCTGCCCTGTCCCCGGGCTGTTAAGTTATGGGTTTTCACAAAAGCGCGGGACGGTAACTTATGGTGCCAGTCGGGAGAGTTTTGCGATTCATTGAAGCAAATGCAGTTCGGTTTAATGCATCGATTGGGTGTAAATTCTCCGGAGGGGCAACTGTAGGCTAACGCTTTTGTTCGGTTATTCTGTTTAAATGTTTTATTTAAGTTAAGCAGGGTTTTATCGATTCCAAATATAGCAATAAATTTTTTACGTAACACCACTCCATTGAATTATGTTTTAATCAGTTATTCAACATATTCCGAAAATATTTATACTCGCGCGTTATTTTTCGATCACTAATGGCAACCTAATATTTGTGGCTATTCGGTAGGCCCGTTAAGTCTTTTTTCCATATCTTTCGCAATATCCGCTTTTACAGGGTAAATCGCTTTATAAGAACCAGACTTAACATGAAAATGAAACTTATTATCCCGGTACTATTACTAATTTCTGCTTTTAACGTATCCGCCCAATCGTCTACTCCGGAAACCGTGGCCCGAAAAGGTGTGCTCGGGCAGGCCACGATCTTCCCTAACGGAGCCGAATTAAGCCATACGGCAACCTTTTCCCTTATGCAGGGAGTAAATAGGATAGAGATTACCGGCCTCAGCCCCGTAATCGACAGGGGCTCTATCCGTATCAAGGCACCCGACGGGATCGTTATCTCTTCCTATGACTATAAGACCGTATTTACATCCGACGATAAAAAGGACGAGCGCGGTCTGAAAGCGATTTCCGATTCGCTCGACCTGGTCAAATCCCAAATAGAACAGCTCGATGTGCGGGCCAAAGTCAACGGACAGATGTTGTCGTTGCTTCAAAATGGCGTGGCAAGATCGTCCGATGGGGAGAGCCCGGTTTCAATCGAAGACCTCAAGGAAACTTTGTCCTATTACGGGCAGGAGGCACTTGTTCTGGAAAAGGAGAAGTTGGAACTCTCCACCCACAAGAAGGAATTGACTGAAACGGTAGCACGGCTCAATGAACGGTATGCCTCCGAGAGTGTAAAGAACAACCGGAGGCAGGGAATCATTACGGTAAATCTTACGGTGCCGACCGCCCGGACGGTGCCTTTCACCGTTACCTATTTCACCAACCAGGCCGGATGGTATCCCCATTACGATATAAATATCAAGGATATCGACATGCCGGTAGTGCTCGGATTGAAATCCAAAGTGGTTCAGACCACAGGACTGGACTGGGAGAATATAACGATTACCCTCTCCACATCGACACCGAGTACGGGAACCGTGGCACCGTTATTCCGCGCATGGTTCCTCGAACCCCGGATTACCTCATCCGATTTTTCGATCCCCATTCAGGGAAGGATGGCCGCAGTGGCACAAAACACCGTTTCTTACTCTCGTAAATCTGCCGAGGCAGAATATGCCGAGATGTCGGCCGGTCCCGTATCGCAGCCTCTCTACATTATTAACGGGGTGCCGGCGAGTGAAGAGGAATACAGGGCCCTGGATCCCAATCTGATCCAAAATATGGAGGTTTTAAAAGGAAGCGCAGCGGGAGTGTACGGATCACGCTCTGCGGACGGGGTGATCGTCGTGACGACCAAAACGGGAATAGAGGATCTGGTACTGGTGGAGGATAATACCACCGGCATTGTTTATAATATCGACATCCCCTACACCATTCCCGGGAACGGACGCGAACAAACAATAGACCTCGAGACTAAACAGGCCGATGCCGAATATAAATATTACTGCGCACCGAAGCTCGATCCGCAAACATTTCTCGTTGCCGAGATCGGCGACTGGGACAAGCTCGGACTGCTTAGCGGGAAGGCAAACGTTACCTTCAACGGAACCTACCTCGGAGAGACCTACATCGACGCTTTCTCGACCGCTGAAAAACTTACCCTGACGCTGGGCACAGATAAGAGGGTTGTGGTCGACCGCCGGAAAATGGCCGACTACAGTACAAGGCGAACCCTGGGCAACGACATACAGCAGACTTTCGTCTACCGGATCAGCGTGCGCAACAACAATACCCGCCCGGTTTTTATGGTCACTAAGGATCAATATCCCCTATCCACCCGCAAAGAGATCGAGGCGGCCTTTAACGCTAAGGAAACTACCCCGTGGACATATAATAACCATGAGGTCGGAGTAGTGACATGGGAGGAATCCATCGCCCCGGGCGAAACGAAGGTCTATGAGATCAGCTATACGGTAAAGTACCCGAAAAGTTTGACTATAAACCTATAACGGTAAATATTTCGGTTATTTCCGAGCATTAAGTCCAAAAATATGAAGTATCAAAAGATTATAATAATTATCACGCTCCTGTTGGCTTGGGGTCTTAGGGCTTCGGCGCAGCGGTTCGTATTCAGAGACTATAACCAGGAACTGCTGGGGCTTGTATTCAACGTGGCTGTCGGATTCGAAGAGATAGCTGCAAATTTCCCGGTATGGCATTACCATGAGTATTGCCAGATCTACGACGGGGCTCGGGACTGGCTGAAGGAGACGGAAGCTGTTTCGGTTTTACGAAGTCTTCTCGAAGATGAAATTGTCGATGCTCACACCCTTCCGGCCATTGGCCTGGTTTTCCGGAGCGGTTTTACCTCACCGCGCGAGGAGTATCTGCTTCCGGAGTATATGACCGATCCCGGCCACAAAGGGTATGAGCGGTTTGAAAGGCTTATCAAATGTCTGCGTGAATTGTACCGGGACGAAAGATTTGAAAAAATTATGGGATCCGACTACGAAACAGAGTATAAAAAAGCGCTGAACGGATCGGAGGCTTGGTTCGACGAGACGGGACAGGTGCTCGAAATCATGGAAGAGACGCTGGGTATAGACCCTCCGGAGAATTTTTACAATATCTTCGCACTACTGGGCACACCGAGCCAGAACCGGACGGGAGCGGTACAGAAATCGGACGGTAGCTTGGTGGCCTATGACATTACGGGAATAACTTATGGCGAGTATGATGATGTTCCCTCTTTCGATATCGACCCCGAGCTATTTTTGAATCTTTATGCCTTCAGTATTGTGGACAATGCCCGCATCCGCCGACCCGAATTTGCGGTTGGGCTCGTGAGGCTGGCCGGGGCTAAGATAGAAGAATTGGTTATGGCAACGGATGGTGCCCCGGATATGGAGACCTATATGCTGGGGAATGCCTCCACGGCCCTGACGGCCTATATGTTCGGTGTGATTGGGAATAGGACCTACCGTGATATTATTCTTGCCGGCAATGACGGATATTATCTTTACGCCGAAGCGATGGTGGAGATACTCGATGAAAAGTTTACCGGGTCGGGTAAAGACTTCTATGAATTTTTCCCCGAATGGTTCACCTATCTCGCCCCTTTGGAGTAGGGTGACAAATATCAAAACAAGAGAGGGGAAAGTCTGACTTTCCCCTCTCTTGTTTTGATAATGATCGGAAATTTCGAGTGCCCCCTATCCGAGGTATGATTTGAGCAGTTCGCTGCGCGAGCTGTGGCGCAGGCGGCGGATCGCTTTTTCCTTGATCTGGCGTACGCGCTCGCGGGTAAGCCCGAACTGCTCTCCGATCTCTTCGAGGGTCATCTCGGAGCATCCGATGCCGAAAAAGTATTTGATAATGTCTTTCTCGCGGTCTGTCAGGGTGGCCAGAGCCCTCTCCACTTCCGTTCCGAGGGACTCGTTGATAAGGCCCCGGTCGGCATTGGGGGAGTCGGCGTTTACCAGTACGTCGAGCAGCGAATTGTCCTCACCGTCTGCAAAGGGAGCGTCCACGGAGACGTGGCGTCCCGAGACGCGCAGGGTGTCGGTGACCTTCTCCTTCGGCAGGTCGAGTTCTTTGGCGAGTTCTTCCGGGGAAGGGGTGCGCTCGTGTTCCTGCTCGAAACGGGCGAAAGCCTTGTTGATCTTGTTGAGCGAGCCCACCTGGTTGAGCGGAAGGCGCACGATGCGCGACTGCTCGGCAAGGGCCTGCAGAATCGACTGGCGGATCCACCACACCGCATAGGAGATGAACTTGAAGCCGCGGGTCTCGTCGAATTTCTCCGCCGCCTTTATCAGCCCGAGGTTCCCCTCGTTGATAAGGTCGGGGAGGCTGAGCCCCTGGTTCTGGTACTGTTTTGCGACCGATACCACGAAACGCAAATTGGCTTTGGTGAGCTTCTCGAGCGCCTCCTGGTCGCCTTTGCGTATGCGCTGGGCGAGTTCTACCTCCTCTTCGACGGTGATAAGGTCTTCCTTGCCTATCTCCTGAAGGTATTTATCGAGCGATGCGCTTTCGCGGTTGGTAATTG
The DNA here is from genome assembly GCA_020859875.1 of Rikenellaceae bacterium. Lineage (GTDB taxonomy): Bacteria > Bacteroidota > Bacteroidia > Bacteroidales > Rikenellaceae > WRDF01. The sequence goes on along the minus strand of JAJBVJ010000232.1, from coordinate 4,098 downwards.
ATTTGGTGATTTTTAGTTGTCTCATTTTAACCTTTCTAACCTGTGCTAACCTGTGTATTTAATTTCTTCATTCCCTTACGGCGCATTGTTTCCGTAAGGGGCGGGTGGTATATAACCCCGGCGGATTTCGCCGGGGGATAATCTTATTAATAACGGATAAGGTACCGTGTTATTGCAGTGGACAGGGCGGTGAAGGTTTTACTCCTTGTTCGGGGAGAAGTTGCGGTAGACGAAGTGCCTTCCGCCGGTGTCGACTCCCCCTATCGATTCGATCTTCTTGGTGAACTTCGATATGTCGCTTGCAGATTTGACCGTCTGGCCGTTTATCTGGGTGATTATGTAGCCTTTCCGAATACCGAGCTCCGAAAGCAGTCCTCCCTGGCTCACGGACTTCACGAGGACTCCGTCGTCGATACCCAGTTTTTTCTTCTCCTTTGCGTCGATATTTTCGAACGAAGCTCCCAGCACGGCTGCAACGTCGACGTAATCGTTCGGTAGTAGTTCCGCCTTTCCAGCAGTATTACGCAGAACGACGTCGATTTGTTTCACATTATCCTTTCTTTTTACGGTTAAAGTGACTTTATCGTTCGGACGGTGCTTGGCGACATACTCGGTAAGGGCCGTCGACCGGTCTACCTTGATCCCGTCGATATGGGTTATCACGTCTCCTTCTTTCACTCCGGCTGCCTCGGCAGCTCCCCCTTCGGTAACTTCTCCGACATAAAGTCCGCCCGTTTCGGTGATCCCGTGTTCCTGGCCGAACTGCTCGACGAACTGGCTGTTGATCTCACCGAACCTTATCCCGAGCAGGGCCCTCTGCACGATCCCGTATTCCTTCAGGTCGACCACTACTTTTTTCACTATGGAAGAGGGGACGGCGAACGAATAGCCGGCAAAACTCCCCGTCGGGGATTTGATCACCGTATTTATCCCTACCAGCTCCCCGCTGGTATTGACCAGTGCACCCCCGCTGTTGCCCGGATTGACGGCAGCATCGGTCTGGATGAACGACTCGATCCGAAAGTCGGTGGGAATCACACCCAGATCGCGTGCCTTGGCGCTGATGATCCCGGCAGTTACGGTCGAACGGAGTTCGAACGGACTGCCGATGGCCATAACCCATTCCCCGAGGCGCAGGGCGTCGGAATCGCCGAAGGCAAGGGTGGGGAGATTTTGGGCCTCTATCTTGATAAGAGCCACATCTGTCGTAGGGTCGGTGCCCACAAGTGTGGCATCGTAGACCGAATCGTCATTAAGGGTTACCCTTAACCTGGAGGCTTTGTCGATGACGTGGTTATTGGTTACGATATATCCGTCGCTGCTGATTATAACGCCCGAACCGCCCGAACGCCTTTCACGAGAGGAGTATTCCGGCGAGTCGTCCCGGTCGTAACCGTAGGGGTTCATCGGGATGCCGAAAAGCTCGTAGAAGGGGTCGTAGCCGCGCGAACGGGAATTGCGCACTTTTATCTCCTGTATATTCTCTATGTTAACGACCGCCTGTACCGCATTTTCCGCGGCATATGTAAGATCGGGGTAGCCGTCACGGTCATATGCGGTGAAATGGGATCCTGCTCCCGTGGTAACGAATTCGATGGTCTTGGCCTGGGCCGATGCGGTTGAAGCCCCGCTTGTGATTTTACTTACTCCGTAGGCCGTCAGACCTGCTGTTACGACCGAGGCCGCGAGTATACCTATAAAAAAATCTCTCCTTTTCATAAATATCAAAATTATTGCTGTTCGTTATTATAAAAAGGTAAAATTTCGTCATACGGTAATCTTTTGTTTTATATTATTCTAACAATAAACGTGCACTGGCGCAATTATATTGCCGGGGTGCAGTATGCAGGATATTTCCGCCGTACCGAAAATTAAAAAATTTACTTCGAAAACGCAAATGTCCCGAACCGAACTTCCCGGTTTTAGAGGACATCCCTCTCCCTGAAGATATTAAACCGGGGAAGAATGCGGTTTTTGCGACTGAGCATCAAGCTGTTAATCAATAAAAGTAATAGTGCCGCCCCGAGGAAGTAGGGATATTTTTCGTCATACTCTTCGAAGGTCTTGACATTGAATCGCGATTTTTCCGTCTCGTCGATCTTTTCCACGATTTCCGCCAGGCCGACGCTTTTGTTCGTGGCCAGGATATAAGAACCGCCCGTGGAGAGGGCTATATCGCGGAGCATCGACTCGTTCAGCTTCGTGATGACCATATTCCCTTCGTTGTCATGGAGGTACTGGCCGTTCATATAGATAGGCGCTCCTTCCGGGGTTCCGATCCCGATGGCGTATATCCTGATGCCCTTGGCCGCTGCCGCTGCGGCGGCAGATGTGGCGTCGTCTTCGTGGTTTTCGCCGTCCGAGACCAGGATTATAACCCTGTTGCCCTCGCTGTCGGAGGAAAAAGAGCTGGCGGCAAGATTGATGGCAGCCCCTATTGCGGTTCCCTGCTTCGAGACCATATTGGTGGAAACCTGCCGGATGAAATTCCGCGCCGCGACGTAGTCGCTGGTCAGCGGAAGCTGCATGTAGGCATCCCCGGCAAAGACAACCAATCCTACACGGTCGTTCTCGATCGTCTCCAACAGGCGTGTAATGGCATATTTTGTCCGTTCCAGACGGTTCGGCTCGAAGTCCTGTGCGAGCATACTGTTAGAGACGTCGACGGCAAAAATTATTTCGATGCCTTCCGCTGTGGTCTCCCTTAACTTGGAGCCGAACTGCGGGCGTGCGAGCCCTATGATAAGGAGGGAAATTGCCAACAGAAATAGGATAAACTTGTTGCGGATGCGAACCGGGGAAGAATCGGGAATAAGCCCTTTCAGGGTTTCCCGGCGGCCGAACTTCTCGAGCCGCCGCCTGCGGGCCCTGATAGAGAGGACGAACAGCAGTATCATTGCCGGCAGGAGCAATAGCAGGTAGAACATATCTGGCGATCCGAACCTGAACATAGACCTCTTTAAATGTTTAAGGTATCCTTCTTATAAAAACCCGGGCTACTATAAATTCCAGAAGAAGCAAACCGAGTGCAAGGAGTGCGAAGGGTGTATATTTCTCATGGTAGCGGGTATAATCGCTCGTCTCGACCGAGCTTGTTTCGAGCTGGTTGATAACGTCGTAAATCTCTTTCAGGGAATTATTGTCCGTGGCACGGAAGTATTGGCCGCCGGTCATTTCGGCAATTTCGGTGAGCATATCCTCGTCGATCTCTACGGGTGCGGGCACAAAAACCATATCCCCCCACATATTGTAGGCGGGAGTGGGAGCCATACCGTTGGTGCCGACCCCCACCGCATAGACCTTCACGCCCATCGTGCGGGCAATTTCGGCCGCAGTCATCGGGGCGATTTGCCCGGTGTTGTTGACCCCGTCGGTCAGCAGGATTATCACTTTGCTCTTGGCCTCGCTTTCCCTCAGGCGGTTTATGCCCGTTGCCAGCCCGTTTCCGATGGCTGTCCCGTCGTCTACCATACCGCATCTTACCTGCGACATAAGGTTCAGAAGTGTTCGCTTGTCGGTGGTAATAGGACACTGGGTATAACTTTCGCCTGCAAAAACAACGATTCCGATGCGGTCGTCGGTACGGTCTACGATAAACTTCGAAGCCACGTCCCGGGCCGCCCCTATACGGTCGGGCTGGAAATCTTTTGCCAGCATACTGGTAGATATGTCGACTACCAGCACTATATCGATCCCCTCCGTGCGTGAACTGCTCCCATACTCGGATGACTGGGGCCTGGCCAGAGCTATAATCAGAAGAGCGTAGGCCAGGCACCGGAGAACGAAGGGAACATGACGCAGGTAGTAGCGGAAACTCTTTCCCGCGCCCTCTACACCCGCAACACTCGAAACCTGGATCGAGGCGCCTCCCTGCAGGCAACGGAATATATAGTACCCTGCAAGCGGCACGAGCAGCAGCAGCAGCCACAGCAAACCCGGATATTCGAACCTCGTTATATCTAACATGCCTGTTTCTCTCTTTTACCAGTTCTTTTCCGAGCGTTGTACGGCGCCGGCCTTTTTCTCATCGGCTTTTTCGCGCGCCCGGTCTTACTTCCCCTGCATCGCATAGAGCAGGGCTACGGCATCTTCGCGCGT
>JAJBVJ010000182.1 GCA_020859875.1 Rikenellaceae bacterium | reverse complement strand
GTTACCACTGCCGCCGGACGGCCCCATACTAAACAGACCGCCTAACCCGGAACCGTGAGAATGCTCATTGTTCAGTTGCGACTGCAGGTAAGTCTGTCTCTCTTTACCCACATTCGTTTTATGTCGGATTGCCTGGCTTTGCTCGATTTCCACACTGACTGTTTCCGATTGCTTATGTCGGTATGCATTTTCATCGAGCCTGGCTGTAAGTTTTGAAAAACTATACTGCCGGTCGATCTTGGAACCGTTGAATGACTGGCCGTTCTTACTGAACACCACTCCCTGCCGTTCATCGGTATTGCCTTTATATTTGAAAACAAGGGTAATTTCTCGCTTTCGTAAGTGTTCGGACAGTTCCGGCCAGCTTTTAGCTGTTCGCAGTCCGTCTTTTATAGAGTTATAGATTTCATACTTGGTCTTATCCGGTTCCCGCAGTCGATCCTGTTTAACATTCTGCTTGCCGTTAACGGCTTTCAAATAGAGGTCATGGGATTCCGTCAGTTTACGGCAAATCTTTGTACTACGTACCCGGTCGTTCTTATCAGATATAGTTTTACCGGAATTGCTCACTCGATTGTAAACAATGTGGCAATGTGGATGGTCCGTATCGTTATGGCGAAATACAACAGTCTGCGTATCCCGGATACCCATAGCATACATATATTGGTTAGCGATTTTCAGCATGAAGTAATTGGTTATAGCATCCTTGTCCTGTGCCGAAAAATTAACTGAGATATGTCCCACTTTCTTTCCCAGTTTCGGGTTCATCTGGGACTGTAATTCCATACTATCTGCAATTGACTTGTAGTCTTTCAGGCGGACACCGACGGCTCCGAGAAATTCCGCATCCTTTTTATTGGCGACATACTTTACGCATCCACCGAACGAACTACCTTTTGTGATTTTTGCCATCATTCCTGATTCTCTTTGTAAATTCGTCTATCTCATCGGCCAGGTCACCGTATTTTATGGATGCCTGTGCAAAGCCTTCAGTATGGGTTGCCCGGGCGAGTTGATTCAGGTTATTACCGATCCGGTTCAGGTCGGTTATAAGACCGGATTCTTCTTGCGAAAGGCGCGGCACGATACGGGCACCAGTCACGGCTTGCCGGGAAATTTCAGCAAGGGAAAGTCCGGCATTTTTGGCCCTCCGTTTAAGCGCGTAGTATTCGACGGTCGGGAGCATATATGCCACCCTGTATTGTAGTTTTTCGGTATCGCCTTTCTTTGGACGGCCACCTTTTTTATTCTTGCTCACGTCTTAATTTTTATTGTTGAATAAAGTCCGGCGGAGACCAACGGGATAGCCGGACAGCGACTTGAAAAGTCGCTTGCCCTGCAGGGCAAGTTTCCCGCGAAGCGGGGTTTTGTGGTACACAAAACATAAACTTGCTACCCCCGAAAACTCTCCGGGATTCGATAAGCCGAAAGGCTTATAGTTTGCGACCACACCCTTTTTTTCTCACTGGATTTTGTTTGAGTGACCGATGTTCCCTTAGATAATCGTTCAGGTCTTTATGGTTCCGGTAGAATTTCGACTGGTCGATAACCTCGGACTTAGGCAGTAATTCTTCCATCCGGGCGACCGCTTTCCGGCCCGATTCGTCGTTGTCGAGGAAGGCATGGACGGTGCGGTGAGATTCCAAAAACGGTACGGCTTTTTGCAGGTTCGTTACCGAGTTGAGTACGGTCGTGTCGATGGCCGGTGTCGGGTTGCCTTTTAATGAGAGATAAGAGAGGTAATCCATAAAACCCTCGAACACCATAACAGTGTCGCTGCCATTGTCGATTGTCGTTATATTTTTCGGGGTACTGCTCCCCTTGAACGCCCGGTTGCGGAGTTCCCAACCTCCGGCATCGTTTTTAAATCCGATAGCGAAGTACGGGCGGCCATTGGTGGAGTAACGGACTTCGTTGCAATACTTACGGGCGGTTGTTAGGTCTATCTGCCGGTCGCTTAGATACTGGAACAGGGCCGGATGCCGGAGCTTACCGACCGACAAAATTTCGATACCGGATTTATTGGGGACGGAGAGTTGGCGGTTGGTCGATAACCTTTCCGAACCGGGAATTTCTTTCTCCAGCCGGTTGATCGCGTCGGCGACGGCGCATTTCTCCATCCGGGCAACCAGGTCGATAATGCTCCCGCCCTCGCCGGTTCCGAAGTCGTGCCAAAGGTTGCGGTTATAATCAACTTTGAAACTGGCATTGGTTTCTTCCCGTATCGGGGATAGATACATTCCGTAGCCGGGCTTTTTGGTAATGGGCCTTATCCCGCTTTGGGCAAGGTAAGACCGGATTGATATGCGTTTGATATTTTCTAAAGACATGGCTTTACTTTGAAATGAAGACTTATTTCCTGCCTTTCTTATGCGGCGATGCCACATAAGTTGCTGCCATATCCTTAATCTCCTGTTTTGACCGCACCGGGTTCTGCCGCAACCATTCCTCCAATTCCGCTTTTTCGAAGTAGAGCATCTTGCCCTGCGGTTTATAATGTGGAAATGAGGCCGCCCGATGTAAGTTTATACAGGTAGCTTTTAGATAGATTGAGGAATTTACTCGCCTCCTCGAAGCTTAATACGTTTTTGTGAATAAATAGATGCTCCTCTATTTCAGCCACACGCTTTTCCAATGAATTGTCCATTTTATTTTACGTTTTATCGAATTAATAAAATGGGGTTGCGCTTACCCCCGTTTTTGTCGACAGGGGTAAAGATATGCCTGATACAGAGGGTTATTGTTTGAGATTGATTGAGGTCTTAACCTATTCTCAATCTCCTTTCAGTTGTTTGATGTAATTGTCTATGATGTGACAATCTTTAGGCGGGAACTAATTGTTTTGTGCGACGGCTGAAGAGAAGTTGCCCTGCTGCATTATAGCACCCTTACCGGAAGATAAGAAGAGTCTGCTTTTAGCACACACGGATTGCCATTCCCTTGAAATAAGACTGCGGTTATCCAATGAGGAAAAGAAATAAGCGAGCAGTTTATTTTTACCCTTCGATATCTTTAACGGCTCTTTAAGCTTACATGAAAGAATATCTTTCATCATTTTAGCCGTAACAGGAATAGTGAATATTTTTAATTCATTCAGGCATTTGGTTAATATCTCGATTTGCCTTTTATCAAAATTACTTTCAAGGTTCAGAGGTTCGATTACCGGAATGACATTTATTTCTTCTGGCTCTGCCGTTACTTCCGCTGGTTCCGGATTATCTATAATATTCTCAATAGAAGTAAAAGTTTTCAAATAGTCTACATAGCGAGATAACAAGACGTATTGAATTGTAGCCGATAGATAAGGTAATTCTTGATCGTATGTTTCCGGAGTTTCCGCGTAACTATCCGTATTAAGCGACGAAACATTAAATCCCGCATATTTTTTCTTTTCAAGGGCAGAAAGATTTTCTATAAAAGAACTTTCCCAAAGAAAATCGGATGTTTCGATATAGCTTTTTAAGGACTTTAATATTGGGTTCTGCCGAAGTAAGATCGTAATTTCGTCGGAAAACTTTACCAACTCATTTTCCGTAGCGACAGTTGCTTGTTTTTCATTCAATAACTCCCGCTTAACAGAAAATGAATAAGTATAAGATGACACGCCTTTATTGATACATTGGTTTACAAACCGCTGAATATGCTTTATGTTAGTTTCTAATTTACTCATGCGCCTGCGGATTTAAGTCTATATTTATCTCCGGCAATGAATTTACCGCTTTTTCTTTTAACGCATCGACGGTACGGGTATATTTCTCCGTATGTTTCAGTCCCGAATGCCCTAACAGGCTTGCCACGGTCTTAATATCCGTCTGGCACTCTCCCAATAGATTGACCGCAAATGAATGTCGGGCACAATGCCAAGTAATATGCTTGTCGATCCCGGCACGCTTTACCCATGTCCGTAATGCCTTCAGGCATCCGGTATGGCTCGGCAAATCAAATATAAAACCATCTTTATCCGGTTTCTCACCGATAAGGTTAAGTAATGTTTGGCTGAGCGGTATAATAACAACAGAATTTTTAGAATGACCTTTGGTTTTCGCCTGCTCGAATTTTAAACGTTTCCCGGAATAGTCCACGTTGCTATATTTCAGATCGACCACATCACAATAACGAAGTCCGGCGTAGAGGCAAAAGAGGAACGCCCGGCGTACTTCTGTATTCTGATATGGGGTTTGAGCAAGTTGCTGAATTTCCTCTAAACTCAATACATCTTTTTTAAGGCTGTTCTCGTCCACCAAACAACGGATGCCGGTACATGGACTTTTAAGAATCACGTTTTCATCTACCGCACTATTGATTACTTTTTTGAACCGCTGATAATATCCCAATGCACCCTCTCCAACTGAATGGGCTTGCAGATAATCGACATATCCTTTTATCATTTCAGGCGTAAGTTCGTCAAAACGCATCTTCTGTTTGCGGTGCGGGTACTCCTGCTCCATGAAGTCTTTGAACCGCTCGAAGGCTCCGATTATCATTCGTATATCCTTTTTCGTATATGATTCGATATAGTTCTCGAAATATTCATAGAGAAATACTCGCTGTTTTACCGGGCTGACAAGACCGAAAGCCGAATGATTTAGTTCGCTTTGCCTTGCCGTGCGAATCTCCTCGGCCAGTCGCAGGGTTTCTTTATTCTCTGCTCTTTGGTCTTTGTCTTTTGGTTTGGCGACGATATATAACTTCAGGTATTCTTTAACTCTTACACCATCCCTGTAAATGTCGAGGTAAAGCGAAATGTTGCCGTTCGCCAAAGGTTTTTCCCTTAATGTTACGTTATTTTTTTTTGTCCCTTTTCTGGTAGCCATAGCAAAACCGCTTTATAGATTGTTTTCCGATGCTTTCCAAAGGGAATAATTATATTTTAATGGGGGACAAAATAGGGACAATTATTGCGAAAACAAGGTAAAATATCAAGATGGAGGACAAACATAAGAAAACATAATTAGCTGATTAATAAATATAATAGCTGTTTTTATTTTCCGATATTTGACAGGTTGTGTATCGGCTCCGGGTACTTTTATAAAACGCTAAAGCTCGTTTATTTAGAGTTTTAGCGTTTTTGCTTTCTCAAAATTGGGCACTTTCTGGGCACTTTTTATTAGTGTATTATTTTACACATTAAATTTGGTATTGAAAAGAAATATCCCCTACATTAGTAGTTATGAGTGGAGGCATAAAAGAATACGGATTTAAGCCAGGACTTCCTATCGAGGTCGAGGTAAAACCCTTGTCGGATGTCGGCAAGGCTCCCTGGCTGTTCCGCGGCCCCTCAAAAGCTACATTTTATCAGATAATATGGATCACCGAAGGGAGTGCGGTGTTCGATATCGACTTCCGACAAGTAAATGCAAAAGCCGGTGAGCTGTTCATTATCTCGGTCAATCAGGTTTACGGCTTCGACCTGACGGGCGGATATTACGGGAAGATGATTTTATTCACGGATACATTCTTCAGCCAAAGCGACATCGACGGAAATTTTCTGCACACTTCGGAAGTGCTGAATCCCAATAACCTTAACAGGATTATCCGGCTTGACAATGAGAAACTGGCAAGTATCGTTGATATTATGGAAAACGAACTCCGTCTGCCGACAGACCAGTTCCAGCCCTATATTGCCCATAGCTTGCTTAGAACTATCCTGCTGGAAGCGGAGCGGATAATTACCAGTTCCGAATCTCCCATGTTCCAAAAGCGCGAAAGTACCGTCGGTCGCCGCTTCTGCGACGAAGTAGAAAAGAATTTCAGGCACAACCGCAAATCGGAATATTATCAGGATATACTTGCCGTGACGGAAAAATTGCTTGCAAAAGAGGTAAGGCAACTAACCGGCAAAACCCCTAAGAATTATATAGACAACAGGATAATCCTCGAAGCTAAAAGGCTTCTCAGTTATTCGAATTCCACAGTAAAGGAAATAAGCATTGAACTCGGTTTCGACGAGGCGACCAATTTTAACAAGTTTTTCCGCAAACATACAGGGACATCCCCTGTACTGTTCCGTAAAAATAACGGCAAAGCCGACTAACGGCGGAGAGTTACCCTGTTTTGACGGTTTTTAATCACGCATTATACCTACTCATAGCCTTACTTTGCACTAAAGATGTAACTCTAACAGTGTAAAAATTATAAGCCATGAAAAAAATCGTATTGATCGGAGCCAGCGGCTTCGTAGGTTCAGCAATCCTGAACGAAGCATTAAACAGGGGGATAACGGTAACGGCCATAGTCCGCGACCCGTCTAAGATTAATGTGCAGAACGACAACCTGAAAGTTGTTAAGGCCGATGTATCTTCCGCCGCAGAGGTGGCGAAAGTATCAGCCGGAGCGGATGCCGTTATCAGCGCATACAATCCGGGATGGACGAATCCGGCCATTTATGAAGAAACCCTTAAAGTTTATCCAGCCATACTGGAAGGGGTAAAAAAATCGGGTATTAAACGCTTGCTTATCGTGGGCGGCGCGGGAACTTTGTTCGTCGCTCCCGGTGTACGGGTAGTCGATTCGGGGGCGATTCCGGAAGAAATAATGGGCGGCGTTAAATCCCTCGGCGAGTTCTATCTGGATACTCTGATGAATGAAAAGCAAATAGACTGGGTATTCTTCTCTCCCGCCGGGTCACTCGAACCGGGTGAGCGCACGGGGCATTACCGTCTTGGTAAGGACGACCTTATCGTTAACGATAAAGGGGAGAGCAAAATATCCGTGCAGGATTACGCCAAAGCTATGGTGGACGAACTGGAGAACCCGCAGCACCATCAGGAGCGTTTCACAATTGGTTACTAATAAGCCGTATAAGCCATGAAAGTTACTTTAGTAAGTTTATTCGCCGCCTGTGCCCTTGCCATAGTGGGCTGCAACGGTAACCCCCGCAATAATAATCCCGGGGAAGAAAAATCAGAATCGGGCACACCGCTTACCCGTGAACAGATTCAGGCAAGTTCGTTCGACGACCTTTTCAAAAAGATCGATATTAAAGAGGTAGAGCAGGACGTATTTACCCTTGTCAATTCCGATTTCACGGTTCTTACTTCCGGCACGACGGCTGCCTATAACTCTATGATAGCAAGCTGGGGCGGATGGGGTGTGCTTTTCGAGAAGCCCGTTACATGGTGTTTCCTGCGCTCGAACCGCTACACCCTGCAAGTGATACGGGAGAACGGTACCTATACCATGTCTTATTTCGACGATGAGTATAAGGGCGATATTATACATTTCGGCACTCAATCCGGGCCGGATAAGATGAAAACACACAATCTCTCGGCCGTGCAAACGCCCGACGGCAATATCACTTACAAGGAAGCAAAACTGATAATAGAATGTAAGATCGCCGAAATTACGAGTGTTTCACCGGACGACTTTTACGACGAGCAGAGCCGTAAATTCGTTGTCGATGCCCACGCTGAAACGGGCGAGTATCACAAACTCCTATTCGGAGATATTACGAATGTCTGGATAAGGAAATAGATGGATGGAAACTGCATGGAAATTTCTGAAGGAAAATATAGAGGTTGCTTTTGCAACGGTCGGGCAAGACGGTAAACCGAAGATCAGGGTATTCCAAATAATGAAGTTCGGCGAGGATTCACTTTATTTTGCTACTGCTCCCGGAAAAGAAGTTTACAGTCAATTAAAAGAAATCCCTGCGGTGGAACTGCTTTCAATGTCCGGCAATATTTCCGTTAGGGTGGCCGGGGATGTCCTGTTTGACGTTCCCGATGAAACAGGTAGGGAGATATACGACAACAATCCCGTACTGCCGCGACTTTATGGAAATTACCGGGAACTGGTTTACTTCCGGCTGGCGGTTCGTTCTTTGGATTATTTCGACCTTTCCACCGATACGCCCACCTTAAGAAGTTTCAAGTTATGAATCAATCATAAATCATTGTTATAACGCATTTTATATATTGTTTCCGGCGATGAGTGATTTTATAATTTTGGACTCTTCAAGACCGGCTCCGGGTACGGGAAACCACCCTGTTCATCATTAGTATGACAGGGTGGTTTTTTTATCGACGGCATTTTGGACGAACAGTTGGCAAAAAATCCTTCTTGGTGAAAAACCATCAATTCAATGTCGCCGCTCCCGGGATAAAATATTAAATAATTGTTATTGTCTATATAAATGACTAATTTTATTATTAAAAACCCGGAATATGTTATGGACAAGTAAATATTCTTTTATTTTATTAATGTTCGTATGTTGTGTTTCTTCCTGCAATCGTTCCACGAGGCTCGATAATATCGGTGAAACGGAGCGGGTTAATTCTTGCGAAGACTCTCTCTTTACTGAGGATAAATTTTTCATGCAGGCATATAGTGAATTAATTGATATGCTCGAAAATAAAACGCCGTTCGACTTAAAACGTGCCGTTTTTCTACCCGAATGGGCCTATATGGAAGGTAATCTGAACTACCTCGATTATTGCAGCCAAATAGAGCGAACCGGACAAAGCCTTAAGCGCTTTATTAAATCCAAAGGGGTTGAATCGTACCGGACATCAGGTAATTACGCATTGTTCGAATATTTCACCCAATCGAGTTGGATGAACGATAATCAACCATTCACTTATGATTTCGAAGATTTTGCAGGACGGGAGAATAAAGAGAAAACATTCGTGACCAAAGTAATGCGGACACATTCCGGGCAATGCCGTTCATTACCGCTTTACTATTTGATTCTGGCAGAAGAAATAGGCGCGTCTGCACATTTGGCACTCGCACCGAATCATTCCTACATAAAGCATCTGGACGAAAATAATAATTGGGTGAATGTCGAGCTGACTAACGGGCATCTGTCAACGGATGCGTGGATAATATCCTCTATGGCTGTATCAGCCGAATCTATCCGCAACAGAGTTTACATGGATGCATTGACTATAGAGGAAACCGTCGCCCATCTGTTGGTTTTTCTCGGTGAGTGTTATGAGAGCAAGTATAGTCCAGACCGGTTTTCAATACAATGTTACGACAAATCCCTTGAGTATTACCCCCATAGCATGTCTGCCCTTATGAGTAAAAACAATGCTATCCTTCAGCATTATTTTAATTTCCAAGAACAGCAAGGCTTATT
>JAJBVJ010000136.1 GCA_020859875.1 Rikenellaceae bacterium | reverse complement strand
GTTAGCTACCTGATGCAAAACTACCCGCAGGACCTCACCGAATCATTTTATAAAGATCTGGAGTTCTGCCCCGGCGGCCTCCGCGTAATCATGGGCGCCGGCACCAACCGCATGAATATCTATACGGTCGGGATGGCGACTCAGGGGCTGGCGAACTATCTCAAAAAGAACTTCGACGGACAGCAGATCAAGGTTGCCATCGCACACGACTGCCGCAATAACAGCCGCCTGTTTGCCGAGCGGGTCGCGGACATATTTGCCTCCAATGGATTCAAGGTCTATCTCTTCGACGATCTCCGCCCTACCCCCGAACTCAGTTTCGCAATTCGCCGGCTCCATTGCCATAGCGGGGTCGTTATAACCGCCTCGCATAACCCCAAAGAATATAACGGATACAAAGCCTACTGGCAGGACGGGGCGCAGGTCACCGCACCGCACGACAAGAATATTATCGACGAGGTGGCCCGGATCACGGACATATCCCAGATCAAGACCGGCGCAAACGGGGAAAACATAGAAATTTTGGGTGCCGATTTCGACCGTATCTACCTCGACAGGGTATGCTCGCTGTCCCTATCGCCCGAAACGGTCGAAAAGTACCACGACATGAAGATCGTCTACACACCGATTCACGGTACCGGCGTAAGGCTCGTACCGGAGGCTCTGGCATGTTTCGGCTTCACGAATGTTTCACTGGTAAAGGAGCAGGCAGTAGTGGACGGGAATTTCCCCACGGTCGAATCTCCTAACCCCGAGGAGCGCACCACGATGAAGATGGCTATCGAACAGGGTAGACGCGAGAAAGCCGAGATTATAGTGGCCACCGACCCCGATGCCGACAGGCTCGGTATCGCCATGCCCGACGGTGAGGGAAACATCGTCCTTCTGAACGGCAACCAAACCTGCGTTCTTCTTACCTACTATCTATGCCGTCGCTGGAGTGAATTGGGGCGAATAGACGGCGACCAATATATCGTCAAGACGATCGTCACTACCGAAATGATGAATAAGGTTGCGGAAAGTTTCGGCATCCGCCATTACGACTGTCTAACGGGATTCAAATACATAGCCTCCATAATCCGCGAGAATGAACCTAAGGGGATGAAATATATCGGGGGCGGAGAAGAGAGCTTCGGCTATCTCCCCTGCGACTTCGTTCGGGACAAGGATGCAGTAAGCTCCATAGCTTTATTTTGCGAATGTGCGGCTTGGGCAAAATCGCAGGGAATGTCACTGTACGACCTGTTGAAACAGATGTATGTAGATTACGGGTTCTTTAAAGAGGGACTGGTAAATGTAATCCGCAAAGGAAAAGACGGTGCAGAAGAAATTAGGCAGATGATGTCGGGGTATAGGGCTAATCCGCCGAAAGAGATCTGCGGCTCACCGGTGGTGACCATTAAGGATTATCTGTCGGGTGAAGCGCTCGATACCGCTACAGGAAGCAAGACCCCGATAGATATGGAGAGGTCGAACGTGCTCCAATTCCTTACTGCCGACGGCACCATAGTGTCAGTAAGGCCGTCGGGAACCGAACCAAAGATCAAATATTATTTCGGTGTCCGCGAACCGCTCGGATCGCCGGATGCATTCCATGAAGTGAACGACCGACTCGATGAAAAGATCGAGCGGATCAAGAAGGAACTCGAACTGGTTTAGGCTTCCATAATAATAAGGCCCGGCAAATTTGCCGGGCCTTAATTATTATGTGCTTACAGTTATTTATATGTTCCGAGGATCACATCCCCGTAACTCGATGTCACCTTTATCTTCCGATCGGTTCCACCTCCGGTAATGCCTTCGAGTTTTACATCTGTATAACCCCGCAATTCGGTCTTGTTCTGGTGCTGTAAATCGTCCAGTCGCACATTGCCGTATTTCGCATACAATTCATACTGAAAAGAGGGGTTTTCGAAATCGATACGCACCGCGGCATAGGCAGAATTTATGTTTATATTTTCAAAGCCCGGCTCTACCTTCTTGATCGTTACGTTCCCATATTTTACGCTCGGTAGGTTTATACTTTTAATAAGTGTGCCTATGGTGATGCCGGAAGTCCCTGACGATGATTTCAGAGTATGCACCTTGTCTATATTATAGTTGTCGTATGCCGATCCGCTTATTCTGCAATTACCAACATAGCCTATATTGATATTTGAATATTTCGTATTACAGGCAAGATCGGCAATATTTATGGCCTTGAAGTTACCGTAACCCATAACCAGCTGGAGCTGCGGGGTGTTGTCAAGGGAGACGTTCCCATACTTGATATCGATCTTATTGCCGCTTCCGTTGAGTTCTCCGGCATTTATATTACCGTATTTCACATCCGCGGTAAACCTGCCGTCGAGGCTCCCCGCCGATATGTTCCCGTATTTATTAACCACGTCCAATGAGGCACCTTTAGGGAGCGTAACGGTGTATTCTATTTCGAAATTCGTATTGCCGCGACGGTCGGATTTTAGCCTGGTGGCGGCCTGGCAGGAAGTTCCTCTTCCCGAAAACGAGATTTCTATATTGTTCAACACCCTCTGCGCATCCTCTTTTTTTCGTGCGGTAGCTTTTATTTCCACCCGGACATCTATATAATCCTGGTTGGCCTGGGTGACATTCACATTCCCGTATTGCGAGTCGACGGATAATTTGCTGGCCGCCCCTTCGTTCGGAAAACGATGGCTTATAACTTTCCTTTCCGTTACCGAGCCGTACAACGTGGAGCTAAAGGTTAGGGCGACAATGGAGAATATCAGAAATTTTTTCATCTCGATTTATTTATTCGGCCGTGCCGAGAATATTAGTAATGGAGTTCTCTATCATTTCGAGCGATGAGCTCCTGGCCTGGTAATGTTCGTACAGCAGTCCGATGGCCTCCTCTTCGGATTTCATCCCGTGCGGGATATGTTCGAGCGTAAATTCACTGAGGGCTTCGATATCGGAAATTACTTCGTGTCTGTATGCGGGATCTATATTTACGGCAAGGGCTTTCACTTCTTCCGCTTTGTTGCGGAGTTCCCAGGCAAAATAATCTGCGGCTTCCGCCAGCTGGGAGTCTTCATATCTCGCCATCTCGGAAAGAGGGTTAATGAGCATTAACATCAAGACGACAGAGGCAGCAAGTCCACCGATCCGCAAAACGTTTCCTCGGTTCAATAGATTTCTATTGTCGGTAACCGTCCCTGTGGCCGCGGTGAGCTTTGTCGAAAAACGCTCGATATGCCCTTTGTCGGGAATCTCCGTATCGAAATAATCTCTATGTGAGATTATATTCTTTTCAAGCTCCGATCTCATATGGTGTTTTGTTCTTTAAAATTTCCATTAATTTTTTCCGCGCCCGGGAATATTGCGATCTTACGGCCGCTTCCGAGACATCGAGTATCGAGGCTATCTCCTCGTTGTCGTAGCCCTCGATGAGTTTTAGCGATATTATAAGCCTTGTGCCGCGGGGTAGCCTGTCGATGGCTTCCTTTATCTGGTCGATTGTAATCCCCGGCGGATCGTCTTTGGCCTCTTCTGTTAGTTTCTTTTCGATCCCGGCGCTCATTTCGACCACTTCGAGCCTGTTTCTGCGGCAAAGATCGATCGAGTGGTTGATAGCTATCCTGCGCAGCACCGCTTCCATTACTCCGGGATCGTCGCTGAGCATCTCGGTACGCATCAATACTTTAAGTATGCTCTCCTGCATCACCTCTTCCGCCTGCATACGGTCGTTAAGGATACGCAGGCTGCTGTTGTAAACCTTATTGCAGAACAGTGAATAGAATTTCATCTGGGCGCTGCGGTCGCCGTTTCTGCATTTATTTATGATCTGTGAGTAACCTTTCATTCCGGGTGCTTCTGCTATAATGACGCAGGAAATTTCCTATCGTTGCAAAAAATGAAGATTTATTTGACCCGTATAATATTAAGCCCGTCACGGACGGATAGGATCACATTCTCCACCCTGTCGTCCGCCGTAACCATATCGTTGAAAATTTTTAAGGCTGCGGTGTGACGGTCGCCGGCGGGATGGTCGAAAGCCACCTTCCCGTACCATAGGATATTGTCGGCGATGATATAGGTGCCCGAGCCGACGCATTCCCGGTCGAAAGGGGTATCCCCCCATAGCATCCGGTAATAGTCCGGATATTCACGTTTATCACCGTCGATAAATACCAGGTCGTATATTTTTCTAAGCCGCGGGACTATCTCCAGCGCCGATCCCGTATACTGTCGTATCTTTGTGGAATAGGGGCTTCTTTCGATGAACGACGAAGAGATCGGATATAACTCGTCGTCGATCTCGACGGTATCGATATACCCGTCTTCTGGGAGACCCGCTGCAAGGCAGAGGGTCGAATATCCGGTAAAAGTGCCGATTTCGAGAACATTCCGCGGGCGCACCATACGGACTATTGTCTCGAGCAATTTCCCTTGAACCTTCCCGGAGAGCATTCTCGGCTGAACTACCCGAAGATTCGTCTCCCGCTCCAGCTCATCCAGAAGGGGATCGGGTGCGCAAGTATGCGCTTCTATATACCTTTCAATCTCTTTCCCTGTGAAATCCATATGCGGTTTATTTGGCGCAAATTTACGATATTCCCGCCGGAAAGAATTATTTTAGGGGTCAAAACAGGAATTTATGAGATTGTGGTCTCTTCATCCTCAATATCTCGACAGGATAGGCCTTACGGCTTGTTGGAGAGAAGGGTTGCTCGCGCGTAAAGTTTTGGAGGGCAATACACGGGGTTATGTGAACCATCCTCAGCTGATAAGGTTCCGGGATGTAACCGAGCCGCTTGCCTTTATCGATTGTTATTTACAGGAAATTTGTAACGAAGCGGTCCGGCGCGGATATAATTTCGCCCGGGAAAAGCTTGGTAGCGCCGCCAATGTCGGATTAATTAGTGTCACTTCCGGCCAGGTCGAATATGAATTCCGCCATCTGATGTCCAAATTGCAAATTCGGGATGTGGCCCGGTATGAAAACCTGAAAGGGCTCGACTGCGGTTCCATTCTTGCACACCCTCTTTTCGAAATAACCGACGGAGGGATCGAGAAATGGGAGATAATCAAATAAAGAGCGTAGCGATAAGCGGCGCCAGCGGGTTCGTAGGCTCGCACCTGGCGGCTTATTCCCGCATGGCGGGAGTAGCGGTCTACCTGCTCGATCGGGAACTTTTTACGGAAGGGGCGCACGGGGAGCTCTTACGGATCATTGGAGATTCCGATATTGTTATAAACTTAGCCGGGACCCCGATTAACCGTCGCTGGACTGAGAAATACCGCCGTGAATTGATCCAAAGCAGGCTCGGAGTAACCCGGAGCCTGGTCGATGCCATCGGCAAGGCCGACGGACGGCCCAGGGCCTTTTTTTCCGCTTCTGCGGTAGGGATTTACGCCGGTGATGGATGCAACGGTGAGACCGAATATAAAAAAGCGAAAGGGTTTCTTTCAGAACTTTGTCAGGCGTGGGAGACCGAGGCACAGCGGGCCGAAAGCTACACACGCACTGTAATAATGCGCTTCGGGCTTGTGCTGTCTCCCGACGGCGGGGTGCTCGAGCGGCTAATCTTCCCTACCCTCTTTAAGACCGCGGTGGTTTTGGGAAATGGACGCCAGCATTTTCCGTGGATAGGTATCGAAGATATTTTTGGAGCCATCCGATATATTGCGGGAAAGAAAAATTTGTCCGGTGTTTTTAATTTCGTCGCGCCGCAAATAGTAACCAACCGGGAATTTACCAGGGCCCTGGCTGACCGGAAGCACAGTTGGATAAAGGTGAATGTCCCGGGTATTTTTTTCAAGGCCCTGTATGGTGAAGCCTCTTCTTTTATCCTCTGCGGCCAGTGCGTCGTTCCGCAGAGGCTTATCTGCTCCGGTTATGAATTCCTGAGTCCCGATCTTGCGACCTTTTTAAAAAGGGCAGGTGTTTAATGGCGGTGGCCGTTATATACAAGTACTGAAAGAGCCTCGAAAACGGTATTTGCCGCATCGAGAATATCCGACGAAGTGATCGATAGTATTTTTTGGTACATTCCTTCCGGGCTGTCAACCTGGTTATAAACCAATTCGCTTTTCGCCGCACCTAACATATAGCCCTCTTTCCCCTCCATTGAAATCGAGAGTTGGCCGATAAATTGTTTTTGTGCGGCAGCAAGTTGGCGGGAAGAGAGCCGCCGGTGCCGTAGTTGTTTGAGTGTCCTTTCGATCAGCTCGATACACTGACCTGTCCGACCTTTGTCCGTGCCGAAATAGATGGCGAATATTCCCGTATCGGAATAGGGGATAAAAGAGGCTTCGATATTGTAGGTAAGGCCGTATTTTTCCCTTAGTAATATATTGAGCATGGAGTTGGCCGCAGGGCCGCCGAGTATATTAGTTATCAATGACAGGGTATTACGGGCAGGATCGTGCATGTTGTAGGCCCGTCCGCCGACCACACAGTGGGCCTGGTAAGTACCGCGGTTCACCGTTTTCTCGAATTTGTCCACATGCGGTACCGCCCGCCGTTGGAAGTCCCGCACAGATGCCGGCCTCTGTCCGAAATATTTACCGGCGATCTTACGGAATGCAATCTGGGAAATATCGGCAGCGATCGACACCACCATCTGGTCGGTATTATAACATCTGCGCACGAATCCCGATATGGTCCCGTCGGTAAATTTAGATACGGTAGCCTTGCTCCCCAGAATGTTATGGCCTAATTGCGAACCGGAAAAGAGCATATCTTCGAACTCGTCGTAAATCCTTTCGGTGGGAGAATCCTTGTAGGAATTTATCTCGTCGAGGATAACTTCCCGCTCTTTTTCCAGTTCTTTCAGCGGAAACGTGGATTCGAATATAACGTCCGATATAAGCTCTACGGCCTTCGAAAGGTCTGCGCGGAGTGTCGTTGCATGGACTACTGTCTCTTCCTTCGTTGTGAAAGCATTTAGTTCGCCGCCGAGTTTTTCCAGACGGCAGTTTATATGGTGGGCCCGCCGTCGCGATGTCCCTTTGAAAAGCATATGTTCGGTAAAATGGGCGATACCGTATTCGGCCGCTCTCTCGTCGCGGCTTCCGGCATTTACGGTGAGGGCGCAGTATGCAACCGGGGAATCTATCCGTTTGAAAATGCACCTGATGCCGTTAGGGAGGGTATATCTGTAAAATTCCAAATTAATTCTTTCGCTTTTTTCGACTCGGTTTAACCGACGATCCCTCATTCAATCTTTTTTTCAGATAGCGGCCCGTGTAGCTGCCATCCACTTGGAGAATGCCGTCGGGCATACCTTCGTAGACCAGGTAACCGCCGCCATCCCCAGCCTCGGGGCCGAGGTCAATAATCCAGTCGGCGCACTTTATAACATCCATATTATGCTCGACTATAACGATCGTATGCCCCTTTGCAATAAGAGCCGCGAAGGAATCGAGAAGTTTTTTTATATCATGGAAATGGAGTCCTGTGGTCGGTTCGTCGAAAATGAACATCGTGCTCCCGTCGGTATTCTCTTTCAAAAGGAAGGCCGCCAGCTTCACCCTTTGGCTCTCGCCCCCGGAAAGCGTGGATGAGGATTGTCCGAGTTTTATATACCCGAGCCCTACATCCCGAAGGGCCGTCAGTTTCTCCACTATGCGTTTATTCGTAGCTCCTTTTCTCCTGCCGAAAAATTCTGTCGCCTCGTCGACGGTCATTTCCAGTATGTCATAGATATTCTTCCCGTCATATCTTACTTCGAGAATCTCGTCTTTGAACCTGCGGCCGCCGCAGACATCGCATTTAAGTTCCACGTCTGCCATAAATTGCATACCGACCTTGATAAAGCCTTCGCCCTGGCACTCTTCGCACCTCCCCCCCGCTATATTGAACGAGAAATTGGACGGGTGCAGGTTATTGGTTTTTGCATATGGTTGGTCGGCAAGTAGTTTACGTATCTCATCGTAGGCTTTTATGTAAGTTACGGGATTTGAACGCGACGATTTACCTATCGGATTCTGGTCTACCATTTCTACCGATTTCAGAAGCGTGACGTCCCCTTCGAGCCCTTCGAAATTACCCGGTTTTATGCCCGTTTCATAGAGCTCCCGCCTGAGCGCCGGGTAAAGTATGCCTTTCACAAGAGATGACTTGCCGCTGCCGCTCACTCCGGTAACGCAGGTCATTGCACCCAGGGGAAACTTCGCGTCGATCCCTTTCAAATTATTTTCC
Source organism: Rikenellaceae bacterium (assembly GCA_020859875.1). Lineage (GTDB taxonomy): Bacteria > Bacteroidota > Bacteroidia > Bacteroidales > Rikenellaceae > WRDF01. Next base: position 1,007 of record JAJBVJ010000136.1, on the reverse strand, counting down.
CGGGCTCCTTTCACCGTTATATATTTGGACCATCCGCGGTGATTCTTGGGCGGGTCTATCTGTCTGCGTCCGGTAAGGTAGTCGGCCGTAAGGCTATCCTTAGCCTTTACAAGCCCTTCGATATCACCGTTATATACAATTTCCCCTCCGAGATATCCAGCCCTTGGGCCTATATCGATGATGCGGTCGGCCGCGCGGATAATCTCCTCCTCGTGTTCGACGACGATCACCGTGTTCCCGATATCGCGCAGTTGTTTCAGTACATCTATCAACTTGTTCGTATCTCTGGGATGCAGCCCGATACTCGGTTCGTCGAGTATATAGAGCGATCCGGTGAGGCTGCTCCCCAAAGAGGTCGAGAGATTGATCCGCTGGCTCTCGCCCCCGGAAAGGGTCGAAGAGAGCCGGTCGAGGGTAAGATATCCGAGCCCCACCTGAACGAGGTAACGAAGGCGGTTGGTGAGCTCGACCAGTATCCTGCTGCCAGTCTTCATGTCATGTTCATCCAACTGGAGGGTTTCGAAAAAGGCCAGGAGCCGCTCGGCGGGAAGGAGCACCATTTCCGCGATGTTCATCCCTCCGACCTTTACATATAGCGCTTCCCTGCGCAGCCTGCCGCCCCCACAGTCCGGGCAGCGGGTTTTCCCGGAGTAGCGCGAGAGCATAACCCTGTATTGTATTTTATAGCGTTCGCTCTCCAGATAGCTGAAGAATTCGTCCAACCCGTCGAACCAGCGGTTCCCCGTCCATAGCAGATCGCGTTCCCGCTGGGTAAGGTCGTAGTATGGTGTATGGATCGGAAAGTTGAATTTATGAGCGTTGGCCACCAATTTGTCTTTCCATTGGCTCATCGTCTGGCCGCGCCAGCATGCTATCGCATCTTCGTATACCGATTTGCTCTTGTCCGGCACCACGAGGTCTTCGTCTATGCCGATCACCTTCCCGTAGCCTTCACAGCGGGGACAAGCTCCGCGCGGATTGTTGAAGCTGAAAAGATGCTCCGAAGG
>JAJBVJ010000009.1 GCA_020859875.1 Rikenellaceae bacterium | reverse complement strand
TGTTCGTCCCATAGTTAGCCCGGAGGGCTTTCCTCCTCCGCGCAGGGCATAGCTCTGCTCCGGCTGCGAGCGTCGGTTCATGCTTTGAGCAAAGCGAGTATGCCATAAAGCAAGGGAGGGACGACCGCAGCGAAAGGCATACGAGCCGGAAATAATTACCGCGCAGCGGTCGAAAAAAAAAGTCAAAAACAACGATAACATTTAATCAATTATTCAAATGAGTACAACAATGAAATTTAAAACAATCGCGGCCGCCGGAGCGGTGGCCGTGGCTGCTCTAACCGGATGCAGCGTGAACGACCCGATCAGCGAGGCTCAAAAGGCCCGGGCGGTGCAGTTTACCGCCGGGATTGACAAGGCCACTACCGTACAACCGACCCGCGCCGCGGACACCGATTGGGCCGCCGGGGATGCCGTCGGTATCTTTATGGTCGAACACGGCACCACAAACATTGTGGACGGGGCCGGGAATAAAGAGTATGTGACCACTTCGGGCGACGGCGCCTTTACGGCCGCATCGGCTTTGGATGAAATGTACTACCCGTCCGGCTCGGTAGACTTTATCGCCTACTACCCGTATGCGGCCAGCGCAACGCTCGGTAATATTAATGTGAAAATCGGCGACCAGAAAAACCAGCCGACATTCGACCTGCTTTACTCCGACGCAAAGAATAAAAGCAAATCCGAAACGCCCGTAAACCTCATTTTCGATCATCAGCTCTCCAAGCTGGTAATGAACGTTAAGGCCGGAGAGGGCCTCTCGGACGGCGACCTTACGGGAATGACCGTAACGATAAAGGGGATGAATACACAAACCACGTTCGACCTCTCGACCGGTGCGCTCGGCGCTCCGGGAACCCCGGCAGAGATAATACCCCGCACCCTTACCGACGGCATAAAATACGACGCGATTATCCTGCCCTCGGCGGCGATCAGTGAGGGCGACTATTCTGTCGATTTCACCATAAATCCGAATACAGCCGACAATGAAACATTCACCTGGAATATGGCCGCCGGTACCGACTTCGCGGCCGGTAACGAATATACCTACGCAGTTACCCTCAGCCGCACGGAAGTTACGGCAACCGGCGAAATTACCCCGTGGAACACCTCCGGCAATGACCGCGGCGACGTTACGGCGGAGTAGGCGATAATCAGGATAATTATTTTTTATGCTTACGGGGGCGCAGGCTCCCACGCGAAGCAAAAAATCGAATAAGAAATAGAGGATGAGCAAACCGTCCATAAACCGAAGCGGGATGTAAAGGAATAACCGGCGCCTTATGGCTGTGGGCGCCGGTAGTGTAGATAAGGCCCCGCTTACGTAATACGGCAAACCTCTCCTGGTGGTACACGGGGGAGGTTTTTTATCAATATACTACCCGACTAAACCTAAAAATCATGCAGCAATGAATGACATTTTGCCCAATACCGGATGTGATTCGGATAAAGGCCGGGAGCAGGCTTCCGACGATGATTCCCAACTTTCCCGGTATTTACTCATTCTTAAAAAAGAAACCGAGCATAAAATACGCATGATTAACTCGGCGGAAAAAGACCCGCTCAAAAGAGCCTATTCTATCGCATTGGCGCTGGCAGAATCCAATGCACAGCTTAAAGCCCGTATTATGGATTACGAATTTAATAATGAAGATGAAGAAATATATTTTTTCAAATTTGTGAAGCCTTACCTGGTTTCGCGGCTGATATATTATTGCCAGCTATACAATATCGAAATGAACCGTCCCGTGGGGCCTGCACAGGTACAGCGGGAATACCTGTACCGTGAACTGCGCAACCTGCAGGACTATATCGAGCGGCGGCCGGAGTTTTACAGCTACTACCGGCTTGGTTCGACACAATACGATGTGTACTACTTCACGAGGGACAGATTCGAGATCGGGCGGCAGTACCTCGAAGCGACCATGAGCGAGCGGGAGCCGCGCTACTCGACCAACTGCGATTACAAACTGGCGAAGATACAGGCCAACGAGCGACTGGAAATTATGATAAAGATGCAACTGGACGAACTGGATCACCCGCACGAGGAAATCGTGCAGCTGCCGTGGGAGACCAAAAAAGTATTCCTGATAGAACTGCTCTACGCTCTGGATTCGTTTCGGGCGTTCGGCAAGATGCCGCTAAAAAAGGTGGTTCACGTCTTCCAGAAACTCTGCGTCGTCGACCTGGGTAACGTATCGAGCGCCTTTGCCGAAATGAAAGAGCGCAACGATCCCACGCCGTTTCTGGATTCCCTGAAAGAGGTTCTGCTGCACCGCATGAAACGGGATAAATAGATGCGGCGCTGTTGCTTGTTATGCGAGCAAAAAGATTTAGATTTGCAACCGAATTAAAACGATATTATGATATAAACAGGTGGAGTAAAAAGATAGACCGGCTTACGGTTTGCATTGATATTCTTGCAGCCGGAGCCGGGAAATGGATACACGCTTTTTCTTTTTATCGGGAAAACTGACACTTTAAACGGATAAACGAGAAGTCATAAGCGCGGTATTCACGCATTTGGCGTGGATTTGCGTTGGCTCGTTTAAGGTATAGTCAGTACCTCCCGATAAGCGGCGCAACTTCCGCGCCTTTTGTATCGCAAGACAAGCACAACAAGAGAGGACGATGAAGATAAAAACATACTCGTTTATATCGCTGGACGGTTACGCGGCAGGGGACGACAATGAAGCCGGGCGATGGTTGGATAACGGTTACGATTCAAAGGAGGACTACGGCTTGAGGGAGCTGCTGGATTCGGTGGGAAGTGTCGTAATGAATGCAATGTATTACGCGAGGTTGCAAGGCTGTGATGTGTGGGCTTTCGGGGATAAGACGTGCTATATTCTATCGCCCCACGAAATGGCCGCTGCGGCGGGTACCGAAATTATCCTGCACGGGGATAAAGACCCGGTGGAGGCGTTGGATGTCCTGCGCCGGCGGTCGGGCGGGGATATTTTGCTTGCCGGAGATACCCAAACCGTTGCCGGGTTTCTCGAAGCTGGGCTGATAGACGAGATTGTACTGAACACTGTTCCCGTAACTCTCGGCCGGGGTACTGCATTTTTCGGACAGTCGGAACGGGCAACAAGTTGGAAGCTGTCGGGGCATAAGATATACGGGAACGGGGTAATACAAGCCAGATACACAGCCGACCGGTAGAGGCCCCAACCCTTAAATCATTCTCCGATATTTCTCCGGGCAGGTTTAATACCCAGCCTGGGCTTTCTTAACATCCACCGGAAACCGGGGGTAATATGGCCCGTCGCAGGCCGTAAAAGGCCGAAAGTGCCGACTTTAAAAAAGTTTCGGGCCGATTGTAATTATCCCTTTTCTTTCCCTAAACCACACCCTGCCTTTAAGGGCTTTTCCGTCAGTGCGTTGCCGATTTTTCGGAGAAACCGCACCCTATTTTCCGGTTCGGGTTTTTCGGCCCGTCCGTCTTTTTCCCATACCGTAAAATTACGGCATGATACCGCCATGCGGGCCGTACCCTGAAAACCATACCCAGCCTCCTTATAACGGATTGGGTTACTACTGAACTTTGCCGCTACAAGGTAAAAGTGGGAAAATCTAAAAAAGGGAAATAATGGGAGAGAATGAATTAATGACCTGGTTACAGGAATGGTTCGAGCGGTTTATGAGCCGTTTCGACCGGCTGGACGGCAACCTGCAAGATATATCGGGCAGGTATAATTTTCTGGACGGCGAGCGGCTGCTGGATAACCAGGACGTATGCCAACTGCTCCATGTGAGTAAGCGCACTTTGCAGCGTTACCGCACTTCGGGCCAGTTGCCCTACCAGACTATCTACCACAAAACCTATTACCGGGAGAGCGACGTGGAGGCTTTCATTAAATTGCATTTTTCAAAAGGGGACGACCATGAGAAAGCCGGGCCGCAGGGGTAACAACACTATTGGCAGCACGAGGCATACGAAAAGGCGGTTTTACCGCCTTTTCGTTCTATATGGCCGGAGATTAGCAGCGATAGAATACGTGGCCGTCCTCGTACCAGTAATCACCCATAAACAGGTCGCGGGCAAATTTCGCGTAGTCGAAATAGCCGGAAGCGAAATCCGGCAGGTCGTGTTCGACCATTTCAAAGGCAAAATCTTCTTCATCGTCGTAAGTGCCGATGTATTCTTCGTGGAACGAATTGATAAGCCCTTGAATATCGTCCGTGTCAATATTCCGGCTGCCGTCGTTCAGCCATATCGAAAAGGCTTCCCGGACGTTTTCGCTCATCCGGGAAAAGGCATGGATCAATTCAAAGAGGTTATCCGACATCCAGCTTTCGCCGATAAGCGAGGCGGGTATGTTCTCGAAATCCTGGAACATAAATTCCGGGTCTTGTTCGTCGCTGTGCAGCTGGCGGCAAGCCTCATAAAATTCGTCTTTGTCGGAGTAATCCGAGAGGTCTAACCACTTCCCGTAAATGGAACCGTCGTTATACTTGGCGTAAGTGCCTACATAAACCCGTGCATCTGATAAATTTTCCATAACCGAATTTTTAGAACCGACTACTTTGTCGGTTATTGTTTTTATGGGCGATACCCGGTGTAGTGGTCAGGGTTGTCAAGTTTTCCGCAAAAAATACGCTCCTCGGAGGAAGATTTTTTGGTGGAACCCTTCAGGGCCGAAGGAACTTTACTACCCGTTAAGACCACGTAAACACCTTTGCCCGCTGAAATACAATAACCCCGGCTGGGAGGCTTCACTCCGGTTATGGATCGGACGGATGCCGGTTATGGCACTTGTCCGGGTGAGTCGGTTTGCGGGAGGAGGAAAGACCTTATGCTCCGCCTGAGAGAGATTACGGGGGAGGTTGCTCTGTTAATCGACAGCAGAAGCCGGAAAGTTTCAGGTTGAAAACATCCCCGTATCCGACAGGTGGGCAATGCAGGATAACCGAAAGGATAATGCCTTAGTGGAGCGACAGGAATGCCTATGGGGTAATTAACGGCAGCCTGTGATACGGGCGAGTTTACCGGGCTTTTCGTTCCGGCGGGCGATTACGGCCAGAGGGATGATGATACGGGCCGGAAAAGTGATAACACTACTGCCGATAATTATTTTGCCGGGTGTAGGGCTACGGGATTCTATGGTGGAGGTACGGGCGGTTTTTCGGGATGCGCGGTACCCGTCGCTGTTTCCCGGCAATGCGAAAAGCGGAACCGGCAGATCAATGGCCCCGGCAGGGCGGAACAATAAAAAGGCGCCCGGTACACAGTACCGGACGCCACCACTAAAAAAATCAGATTGAAGTTAAAGCAAACATCCCTATTCGCAATGACCCTCTGATTCTTTAGTGGCAAAGTTATGAAATTACTTTGATTTGCGCTTGCCGCCCGTGGTGGCTTTTCTGTCCTCGAACCGGGAAACGGTTTTATAATCAGTATCGAACTCAATGGCAACCTCGAAAGTATTTATCGTCTTGGTGCTTACAACACCTTTTATGATACCGGTTTTCCCATCCATCAAAAGCGAGGTAAGCTGCGCATCGGACAACTCTTTTTTAGCGATGGTTCTCCATACGGTCAACCCGCAATTCTCGTTCTGGCACTTGGCAACTTTCGGGTAGAGAACCACGGTGCCGCTTCCGCATTTGGGGCAGGGACAGCTTTGGCGGTTATCCTGCCGCACAAATTTCATATCGAGCAGTTCGGAGGTGATCTGCGAGGCGTAAACCTCAATGGAGCGGTGAAAGGTCGCGGCATCCATCTCTCCCTTTCCTATCTTCGAGAGGGCATATTCCCACTGGCCCGTCATGGCAACGTCGGCTATCTTCTTATCCCGGACAGCTGTATAGACGGTCAGGCCCTTTGCGGTCGGGACAAGCGATTTTTTCTCTCGCACTATGTATTCACGGGCAAAGAGGGTTTCAATTATTGCCGCGCGGGTGGCCGGGGTTCCCAGCCCGCCCTCTTTACAGAAATCCCTCCCGCTCGGCAAATTGTGAGCAAGCTCACTTTGCCCTCGCTTACTCGGTATTTTCATTGCTTCGCGCTCCTGCTCGTTCTCCACCTCCTTGCCGGCGCCCTCCATTGCCGAAAGCAGGGAGGCTTCGGTATGCAGGGGCTTGGGCTTGGTCTGCTGTTGCTGCACTTCGGTTTCCCGTATGGAGAGTATATCGCCTTCGGCCAGGGCGGGCAGTACGGTTAAGTCCTCGTCCGCCTGTTCTTCCTGCGAGGTTCCGAAAACCTCACGCCAGCCGGGCTGCAATATGACGCTGCCTTTCGCTGTAAACTTAACCCCACCGGCCTCCAGTATGGCGGTAGTGTTATCTTTAACGCACCGCTGGCCGAAGGCTTCGAGCAGACGCCCGGCAATCATATCATAGATAAGCTGCTGGTCGGCGGATAATCCCGTGGCGGGATCTTCCGTAATAATCAGCGCATGATGGTCGGTAACTTTGCTGTCGTCCACCGGCCGGGGGTTGAGCGAGGTATCGACACGGCCGTCGATATAGGCCCCCAGCGACGGGTGCGCCCGGAGCATTGCGATAAGGTGCGGTATCTCATCCATTACGTCGGCAGAAATATACCGCGAGCCGGTACGGGGGTAGGAAATAAACTTACTCTCGTATAAACTCTGGGCGATGGTAAGGGTTTTGTCGGCGGAGAAACCGTGCCGTTTGTTGGCGTCTTTCTGCAAGGCGGTAAGGTCGTACAATAGGGGCGGCTCCTGGTTTACCTGTTTGCGCTCGACGGAGGTAACGGTGAGCGATCCGGCCCCCGTAACCAGATGGGCCGCCTGGTCTGCATCGGTGCGGGTATCGAACTTGTCGGCCGAGAGGACGGCGAAAGCCGTAGCTTCTTTTGCGGTATGTGCTTTGAGCCGGAAATAGGTCTGCGGGGTAAAATCCTTGTTCTCCATGTAGCGCGAGCAGATCATGGCTAGGGTGGGTGTCTGCACCCGGCCGAGCGACCAAACGCCGCTACCGGCGGCAATACATAGGGCCTGCGAGGAATTGATACCGACGAGCCAGTCGGCCTGACTGCGGGCCTGTGCCGACAGGTAGAGGTTATCGTAGTCGCTTCCGGGCCGCAGGCTCTCCATTCCGTCCCGGATGGCACGGTCGGTCAGCGAGCTTATCCACAGGCGGCGGAACGGAGTACGGCAACCGAGATAATTATATATGTAGCGGAAAATCAACTCCCCCTCCCGCCCGGCATCGGTAGCGACGATTATCTCGTCGGCACGGCCGAACAACTCCTTAATTATTTTAAGCTGCCGTAGCGCACCGGCGTCGGGTTTATACTCCTTACCCTCTTTCACCTGCCGGGGAACCAGGGTAAACTCTTTGGGCCTTATCGGTAGATTTTCCCTCTGAAAACCTGTAAAGCCGTAGGCTTCGGGCATGGCAAGGCCGACAAGGTGGCCCAGCGCCAGGTAACCGCATAACCGCTGCCCTCCAGGTAGCCGTCATTTTTGACTGTTGCGCCCACCACGCGGGCAATGTCCCGCGCCACGCTGGGCTTTTCTGCTATTATTACTTTCATCGTCTGATTTTTTTAGTGGTTAGTGATCGGGAGTTACAAAGAGCGTCCCTTACCCTTTTTGGGTGCGGACGGGGATTGTCTCTGTCGCTGCTCCTTTTTTTGTTCGGCCTGCTTTCCGGTAGGCTGTGTTTGCCCCTTTTTCAAAGGCTGGCCTGCGGCCTGGGCGTGCTTGGTAGCCTCGTTGGTCTTGCCGTGGTTATTGACGGCCACCTGTGTCTTATGGCCCTCGGCCGGGGTAGTTTTCTTACCCTGGCTGGCGCGGTACTCATCGGGATGCTTGGAGGTGTGCCGAATGCGCCCGGCTTTTTCGTCGGGCCATACCCAGGCGTTATACTTTTGCCCTTTATTGTCGGTAGCCTCGGTTTGCTGCGCTCCCTCTTTTGGTTTTTTCATCTGGTTTTCCATACCCTCGACAAAGACAGGCTTTTTGTCGCACAGGTCTTTGAATTGTTCGGGGGTGAGGGGCACTCCGCCCTGAACGGGGCGAATCCAGATGCCGTCCACCCTGCGGGCTTTGAGGGGCCTGTCTTCCTGCTGCCCTTGCCGGGCCTGTCTCTCCTGGCGGTGCTGCTGGCGCTGCTCGTCCGTGAAACGGAAATCGAAATTGCGGTTTACGGCGTTGTACTGCACGATACGGGTGATGGTCTGCGGCTCCTCGCCCGGCTTCACTTTCTTCTCCATGCCCTCGATAAGCACTCCCTCGCCACGTCCGAGGCTCTGTTGCTGCTGCTCCGTGAGCGGCGCTTTCTTCAAGGTCTGCGGTATGTTTATCTCGGAGAGTGGCATAGCCTCGAAGCGGTTGGTGAGCTTGTCGAGCGATACGAGCGAAGGCACTTTTTCTCCTCCGGGTACCCGCTCCAGGTCGAATACCCGGCCGCCGTTTCCGGTCTGTTTAAACTGCTCGATGTCTTTCTCGGTAAAGGTTACGCCCATAAAGGGCTTATCGAAATCGGGCTGCTGCTGCCGGGGATGGGTTAGGATTTTAATGGAACCGTCGGGCTGCTCCTCCAGGGACAGTCGGGCTTTGACCGTCACGGTCTGCCCGTCTATCTCGGCCTTTATATCCACCAATCCGGGAGATTTATGCCCGTAGGCCATTGCTTTGAGCGCATCGCGCAGATGGTCACCCAACAGGCCCAGCTTGTCGGCCTCGTTCCAGTCCACCCGGTTAAGATCGAGGGGCTGGTACTTACCCTGGCTCTCGGTGGGAGGCTGGCCGTCGGGTGTAACCTTATACCGGTTGAGTACCTTGTCGTCCGGGTCTATACGGATGATTTTGTCAAGGAAAGCCGAAATTTTATCGACTGCGTGAGAAGCTACGGCGTACAGCCCTGTATGGGAGGGTTTGTGGAACTGTCCGGAAAATTTCTGCATGAAGTTTTCCAGCAGGTTGCCGTTGGAATTGATTGCAAAGAATTTGTCGGCGTTCTCTTTGGTGGGATCGACCGTGTTCAAGGTTCCGTCCGGGTTCATCCCGCTGACCACTTTCAGCTTGCCGTCCCCGCCGACAGTAAGCAGGACTTTGGAGGCGTCCTGATTGATTTTTTCGTCCATAAAAAATAATTTTTAGTTCTGCATTAATATTAATGCAGAACGAATGTAGGACTAAGTAACGGACTTATTGCAAGGTTTTAAGACGTTGTAGGCTTCTTGCCGGGAGTGGCACTGTCAATTAGGTATTTTGCGGTAACTTGTTT
>JAJBVJ010000175.1 GCA_020859875.1 Rikenellaceae bacterium | reverse complement strand
CGGTAGTTCAGGTAAAGCACCAGTTCGAAATCCCGTCCGCTGCGGGCAAGATATTCCAAAAAGGGTTCGGGATCGCGCGTATTGCGGTAAAATCTTCCGGCCAGGGCGAAAGTTGGACGGAGGTGCGGCTCGTACTTTTCGAGGGTGATGCCGTGGTTGTCGAAACCCTGCGGGATGATGTGGATCTCTTCCCGCGGTTTATAGGGGAGGTAGACCGGCATGGCATTCTCGACCGGGATTATGAAATGGTCGAAAAACCGTCCTGCCTTTTTCAGGAACAGGTTGTAGACGGGATGGTATCCGGAGTTGTATTCCCCGCGCAGTGGCGGATCGCTGAATTCGGCGACCTTCACCCTCGCCCTGAGTTTGGGATTGGCCCTCGAAGCATTCATAACGACCCTGTGTATGGCCGCGGGATAGGATATCGAGATCGAAAGGTCGTACTGCTCGTCCAGCGAAGCGAGGGTGCGGAAAATCTCTTTGTCGTATTTGGCGAAATATTCGTGATTGTAGAAGTATAAAATGGCTCTAACGAGCCACCCGGGCATCATCCGGCGAAGCCGGCTTCGTCCCCGGGGTGAAGTGCGCGCACCGGTGTTCCCCCCGGCGAAAATCAGTCGTATATTTTCGTAGGACTTATCGCACGGGTCGATCGCCGAGAAAGCCTCTTTGTTCGGTAATACCACCGTGACCTCGTTCCCGCGGCGGGCAAAGGCTTTTGCCAGTTCCGCCGTTCGGTGGGCACGGGGGGTGATCTCCGGGGTGAAAAAGTAGGAAACGATCAATATCTTCATTTCGCCCCTCCTTCCCCCCGCAAGAGTCCTTCGGTGATATATTTCCGCATAAGCAGCAGGTAGCGGGCCTTGGAGAACTGCCCGGCGAGGCAGTAACCCGCGGCGAATAGGAGTGAAGCGCCCCATTTGACAAGTTCCGAGGCCAGCCGTCCGGTATATTTTGCCCGGGAGGCGGAAAGTGTCCGCTCCCTTTCCGATACTCCGCCCATGTAATTCAGCCTTTTGAAGTAATCCCTTGTGAGCCGGTCACTGTCGATTATATGGAATATTTCGGGGCCGGGCACCCACCATATCTTCCCGCCGAGGCTGCGGATGCGGTGGAAAAGCTCCTTCTCTTCCCCGGCCAGAAGTTTTGTCCCCGTTCGGCCGAAAGCGGGGTCAAAGACACCCGACGCTTCGAGCGTCGTGCGCCGGAAAGCCATATTCCCTCCGAAGGGGTTGCGGCCACGCGGGAATTCCCGCTCCCGGGGCCCCAGGTCGAGTGTGCCGGCAACGGGTACTTCCGTATACCTCGACATCCACCGGGGCCGGGGTCCCGAATATCGAGGGGTGATCTTTCCCCCGGCCGCGGCGGCTGCGGGATGCGAATCGAAAAAAGCGAGGTAGTCCCCGGCAAAGCCGGGGCTCACCAGCTCGTCGTCGTCGACCACGGCGATAATTTCGCCACGGCTCTCGGCAATCCCCCTGTTTCGGGCATGCGAAAGACCCTGCGCCGGTTCGAATACCATCCTCATATTCCCGATTTTCCGGGCGGAGATAAATTCGTCGAAGACACGCCGTGTATCGTCGGTGCTGTTGTTGTCTATGACGACAGCCTCCCATAGATTGGCATCGAGTGCCATCCCGACGAGGCTTTCGAGGGTGCGCCGCATCGAAGCGCTGCGGTTGTAGGTCGCTACGACCACGGAGATCCGGGGAATTGTTCTACCTGCTGGCATGTGGCAAATATAGGAAAAGCCGAGAGCAATCGAAAGCAAACTCGTTTGCGGAAGATTGCCGAGGCGCCTCCTATATTCTTTAAATATAGTGAAAGGTGAGCGGCAAATGAAGGAAAATTTATTTTCCGGAGTTTGCCCGAACCGCATCCTGTATTATTAATATATAGTGAAAGGTGAGGTCACTCCGGCAACACCGGATCATTTTTTTAATCGTCGGTGTGCCGTGAGGCACCCGATGGGCCTGGGAACATGCAAGATAAAGGAATTAAGGCTTTTACCGGCCGGCCGCAGCGGTCTTCCCGTCGATCGAACCCGATGAAGCCTTGCGGTATTGCACGGGGGTCAGGCCGGTGGATTGTTTGAATATTACGTAAAAGGCGGTACGGCTGCTGAAACCCGCCCGTTCCATTATCTGTTCCGTGGAAAGTTTGGCATACTGCGGGTCGGACAACAGCCGTATGGCATACTTGACCCGGTAGTCATTAATAAATTGATTGAAATTTACCCCGAACGACCTGTTTATTATCCTTGATAACTTATTGCGACTCATACCCGTCATCCCGGCAAGGGAGTCGAGATCAAGGTCGGGATCGGTATACGGCACATGCGCATCCATAAGCAGGCTCAAATTTTCCGCCATGCAGAGTTCATCTTCCGTAAGGGTGGCATCGGGCATACTCTTTGGGCTATTGGCCCAGTGCCCGGCTTTGACAGCCAGTGCCCGGTATGCAGCCTGCGTACGGCGGTACAACCACAAAAAAACCAGAAGTGCGCAAAGTATCGTACCGGCACCTGCCACCAGGAACCGAATAATAATCTTCTGCTGCCCGACCCTTTGGTTTGTTAGCAGCAATTCGGCCTCCTGTAATTCCTGCTCCCCTAAGAGTATCTGCCGCCCGCTTGTCAACCTCTCGTAGCGGCTAGTTGCCACAAGTGCCGAATCGAGGTAGATGCTCGCCCGACGGCTGTTTCCCGTTACGGAGTAATAACTGCTTTTAAGTGCATAGAGTGCGCGCATACGGTTGTATCCGTTTCGAAGGTTCGTTCCGGGAACCGTTCGTTCCGCCTTTTCTATATAAAAAGAAGCTGCCTGGATATCACCCTTGGCAAGGTAACAATCTCCGAGGGATACGTAAACCCCGCACAGGAAATCAAACGACCTGGGGTCTTTTTCGATATATTTTAACCCGGCTTCCATCAGGGCGATCGCACCGTCGTAATTCCCCTTTTGCATCTCTATCCGGCCGAGGTTACACACAGCAAAGTCCAGATGCTGCCGGTATGATCTCGTCGCCTCGAAACTCGACAGAATCGTTCGGTTATAGAAAGCCGCCGAATCGAGTTCGCCCCGCTCATGGTGATACGCTGCAAGGTAACTCCACGCACGAAGATAGTTCCCGCCCAGCACCGCGTCCTGGGGCCTGCGGCACCGGAGGGCCCTGCGGAAAGCCGGTACGGCATCGTCGAAGTCATGGAAGCGGTAATGGGCTATCCCCGGCCATACCATCTCCAATCCTTTATACGGGTAACTTTCGTCCACCCTTTCGAGCGCATCTTCCAATCGTTTAAGCCAGGCAAAACTGCGTGCATACCGTTCACTGTAAAAGTGGTTGAACCAAACCTCCCGGGTGGTGTAAGCGACCCAATTACAGTCGCCGAACCTTTCGGCCTTTCCGATAACATTTTCAAAGCACTCTATCCTCCGATCGAACTGCCCGGAATCATCCATCAGCCGTGCCGCCATGTGGTCGGCGAATAATTCAAGGGGTTTATGGCGAATGTTTTTATTTGCCGCATAAATTCTTTCCAGAATATCCTTTTGTTCCTGTCTGGAAAAAACGGTGCGGTCGACATCGAACAAGTCGAAAACCGAAAGCGTATCGTATACCACACCAAAGCCCTTTTCACAGTAAGCAGCGATCAGTATGTCGAGGGAAACGGTATGCATAAGCCGGTGCCGTACCTGCAGTGTTCCATCGTACCGATTGCTGTCAATCCGGGAATGATAGAGGTCCAAATCGGATCGTACGTCGGCAGGGTCGGGATCCGGAGCCAGGATATGCCTTACATATATTACCGGATCGGTCTGTCCGTAAGCTGAAATTACCGTTGCCGGAATTGCGACGGCGGGGATGATTCTTAAAATAAGTTTTCCGAATAAGATTCTATATCGGGGCATACTGATTTTATTGCTACCGGCAAAGGTACTTAATGCCTTCAGGGGAGCCAAATTATCAGGCCATTTCAAGAGGCCGTCTTCCCTTATTAAAACTGCTCCACAATTTTTCCCGGGCCGTCCCTTTCTATAAAGAATTACCGCCGGGAAAAACCCGGCGGTAAACCATAATTGACAGAGCGGTTAATTGAAGATGTACCTCAAATTGATCTGGAAGGCATAGGTGGAAGCCGAACGGGCTACGGGGCTGAATGTGCTCGTGAGTTTTTCCGAGCCGTTCCTCTGGAATTGGTAACCGTCTACTTGCAGGTTATTATTTGCATCTCTGGAAGTCACGACACTCAATAATGTGGGATTATTTACAGTCTTCATATTCCCCCACTTCTTATTTATCAGGTTGGCGACATTGATGATGTCGACTCCAAGCTGAAGAGTATTGACTTGACCCCCTACGTTGAAATTGAAATCGCGCAGGTATTTCAGGTCGAATCTGCTCCTCCACGGCATCTTCGCGCCGTTGCGCTCGGCATATTTTCCTTTGCGGGATTTAAGGTACTTATCCTGGTTTACATAAGCCCAGAAATCTTCGGCCTGTTCAGCGGCGGAGTATGAACCGTCGGCATAGTCGATAAATGTGAGCTCGTCCTTAGATTTCGGCACATAGATAAGGTTGTAAATGCTGGAGCCTGCATCCCCGACGACATTGGTCGTATAGGTGTAGGAAAAACGGGTATAGGTGTAACTGCTCGAACCGTAGTAGCCAAGATTCATCCCTTCGTAGAAAAGGCCTATCGAGGTGTTTTTCTTGATTCGGAAATCGAGCCCGACGATCAGCCTGTGTGGAGAGACATAGCTTCCATAGCTGAGTTTGTGATCGTTTACCCCGTTTACCGAATAGTTGTTGGTTCCCCAGGCTGAAGATACCTGGTCTCCGATACCGTCGCTCAGTGTACGGGTATCGGCATAGGTATATGCCGCCATTGCCGATAATCCCCACCTGAATCTCTTTTCGAGTTTGGCGGTCATCGAGAAATACCACCCTGCCTTGCCGCCGTTTTCCAAAAGATACGGTATCACATTCGCGCCATTTGAGTTCGTCGCATAATAACCGTTTTTATAATAGTCGCGGTGGTCGTTTGCAGATAATTCCAGAGCACCGTAATCCGGATCCTTCAGGCCGACATTCGTCACGACGACCTGGTTGATATTTCGGTTATATATACTTTCAACCGACCCGAAGATATCTCCGGGAAGACGCACGTCATATGCCAGGGATGTTTTCCATGTGGAGGGCATTTTCAGATTCTTATCCATGATCGTCGGTGCTGTCGGTGCGACCACATTCCCGGGTGTATAGTTCCCTCCGTATATGTCGTCGAGAATATCCGAAACGTTGGTATGGAAACTTGGCGCGCCCAGATTTGGGTTGGAAGGAGTATATATGTAAGTTGCCTGCTGAACGCCGCTGTTGCCCACGGCCGATACGATCCACACGAAGGGAAGCCTTCCGGTGAATATACCCGTACCCCCCCGAAGGACATGGCGGCGGTCGCCCGTGATATCCCAATTAAAGCCCACACGCGGGGAGAACTGAACCCGGGCTTTGGGCATCTGGTCAGTGGAGTAGCTCTTTCCATCCTTAAAGGTGAGGGTTGCAAACTCGGGATTATAATTATCCTTCAGGCTCGGGAAGACGGGTACCTCCACCCGCAGACCCGCAGTCAGTTTGAAATTGTCCGAGATATCGAGCTTGTCCTGGATATAGACCGAGAACTGATGGTAATCGAACGATGGATACACCTGCGAAAGATCCGCCCTGTTGGAATGGGTCATTGTAAAGGAGTAGGGGGTGCGGTTATTCACAAAATCATCCCATGAACTGTATACGTACCACCCGGCACCCTGTTGCATATATCCGTTTTCGGTGCGGTCGAACTCATACTGTATCCCGGCCGTGAAATTGTTTATTCCCATCGACCAGCTTACATCGTCGGTGATATTGAAGGTCTTAACGTCACGAAGGTTGCCATAGGTGAAAGGATCGAGCCCGAAAGTGACGTACGGTACCGAAGTTCCGTTATTGTCCACATCGGAAAGTATGTCCACGGTGGGGAAGGTGGCACCGTCCCAGCTGCGGGGTTCATCCTGGTGTGAATAGGTCGCCCGGAAAGTATTGGTCACATTACCGAATACCGAATTGAGTTCTGCGGCTACCGAGGTGAAATTCTGTTCCTGCCAATAGCGTGAGTTCAAGAAGTACATGGCGGTATTGCTGGTACGCGAACCTCCGCTCGGATAAGCCGCATTGTTGGGATTGACAGAGGAAGAGGGACTCGAAGAGTATTTGGAGTGGGTAGTCGAAAAACGTACGTTCAGTTTATGATCCTGGTTAATGTTCCAGTCCACCCGGGCGAGGAACTTCCAGCTCGGGGTCTTTAAGGAGTAGCCCTGGTAACCTCCCGGGTCGTAACCGTATGTATTGATAAGATATTCGCGGATCATGTCCATATCGTCGACCGTGGGGCGGTTGTAGTTGGTACCGCTTCCCCATGCGTCGGTAGAACTCGGACGGGCTCGGGTAGTCGGACCCGGGGTTATCTCCCTTTCGGTCTCGCCATTCACAAAGAAGAAAAGTTTATTCTTTATTATCGGGCCCCCGAAACGGAATCCATACATATTATTCTTCGACTCGTCCTTGGTGAAGGAATCGTTCTTGATCTTGTTCCCGTTGAAGTTGTCATTCCTGAAATAGGAGTAGACGGAGGCGCGGTATTCGTTATCACCCGAACGCGTTACCGCATTTATGGCACCGCCGGTAAATCCGCTCTGGCGGACATCGTAGGGGGTCACGCTGACGGTGATCTGGTCGAGAGCGTCGATAGAGATTGGCGAACCCCCCGAAGGAAGGTTGGATCCGATCCCGAAGGCATTATTGAAGGCCGCACCGTCCACGGTGACGTAGGACTGCCGATAGTTACCGCCGCCGATCGCCAGACCGTTGGAGGTCGAGCCGGCTTGTGGAGACAGTTTCAAAATGTCGTTGAGGCTACGGCTTACGGTGGGCTGAAGAGCCATCTTCTGGGCATTGACTGTCGTAACCGCTCCTGCACGGTCGGTATTCATATTGTCGCGGCCGACGCCCCTTACCACCACCTCATCCATTCCGAGGGCCGCTTCGGGGAGCTCACCGTTTAGAATATAGTTGTCCCCCAGGTCGATATTTATGCCGGTGTATTCGGTGGTCTGGTAGCCGAGCATCTGTACCGCTACGGTGTAGGGCCCGCCGGGACGC
This sequence comes from Rikenellaceae bacterium, assembly GCA_020859875.1. Lineage (GTDB taxonomy): Bacteria > Bacteroidota > Bacteroidia > Bacteroidales > Rikenellaceae > WRDF01. Next base: position 2,126 of record JAJBVJ010000175.1, on the reverse strand, counting down.
ATATTGAGGATGCGGTAGTTGCCGTTGCCGTCCACCGCGGCACCGTATTGACTGCCCGAGGGGGTGTGTACCGCTACCACCGTAGCTCCGACGAGGGGGTTTCCGCTGTCGTCGGTCACCCTTCCGCTCATGCTGGAGGTCGTCACCTGGGCCAGAGCCAGCGAGACTACGAATGTAGCCAGGATCGATAAGGCTAATTTTTTCATAGATTGGTTTTTTGGGTAAATAGATAATATGATTTTTTGAGAACAGATCGTACCGGAAGATTCACGGCCCGGGCGGGCTGGTCGGTTCGGGAAGAGTGTATGATCGGCAGGCAGACGTTGCACCTTCTCGTTCATAGTCGGGTCGGATTGCTGAAAATGTAAAGTTCTTCGCTGCAAAGTTACGGGAATTAGTCATGAAAATGGAAAGGGCGCTTCTCTTTTATCCACCATTTATCAACTATTTAACTATTTTTTTACCTAATCATAACCATAAAATATTCCCGGTGAACCACTATATTTCCCGGGCGGAACAAAAAACGGATTTATTTTCTAATTTTACAGCTCCACCGATACACGGTGGCGGTGGATAGAACCATAACCGTAAAGGACTTTATATGAATATCAAATTCAGGCTGATCGTAATGAACTTCCTCCAGTATTTTATCTGGGGCGCGTGGCTGATCTCGCTGGGGAGTTACATGGGTAATTCGCTCCAGTTCGACCCGTTGCAGATAGGGAGTTTTTTCGCAACGATGGGGATCGCATCCCTTTTTATGCCCGGGGTGATGGGGATCATAGCCGACCGGTGGGTGGAGGCCCAGAAACTGCTCGGGGTGTGCCACATAATCGGCGCCGTATTTCTTATGGCGGCCTCGTTCCAGACGGAGTACGCTCCGATGTACGCCTGTATGCTGGTTAGCGTGATGTTCTATATGCCGACGATCTCGCTGAGCAATACGGTGGCATACAATGCGCTGGAAAAGAAGGGGCTCGATATCGTAAAGGATTTTCCGCCGATCCGGGTTTGGGGAACGGTGGGCTTTATATGTGCGATGTGGACGGTGGACTTCACCGGTTTCAAATATTCGGCCCTGCAGCTATATGTCGCCGCGGCGGCGGCCCTGGCACTGGGCATATACGCCTTCACCCTGCCGCGGTGCCAGATCGTAAGGTCGGCCGCCGCCGGTAAGAAGTCCCTTGTAGACAGCCTCGGACTGAGGGCCTTCGCTCTCTTTAAAAACCGCAATATGGCGGTATTCTTTATATTCGCCATGTTGCTGGGGGCCGCCCTGCAAATTACCAACAGCTACGGCGACCTGTTTTTGAGCAGTTTTGCCGCCGACCCGGACTTCGCCGATTCGTTCGGGGTGAAGCATTCAGTTGTCCTGCTCTCCATATCGCAGATATCCGAGACACTCTTCATCCTTGCCATACCGTTCTTCCTAAAACGCTTCGGGATCAAGAACGTGATGCTTATCAGTATGTTCGCCTGGGTGCTGCGGTTCGGGCTGTTCGGCATCGGCGACCCGGGTAGCGGCCTATGGATGCTGGTGCTCTCGATGATCGTTTACGGGATGGCTTTCGACTTCTTCAACATATCGGGTTCGCTCTTTGTCGAGCAGTCTACCGACAAATCCATCCGTGCGAGTGCCCAGGGGGTATTTATGATAATGACCAACGGGATCGGGGCCGTACTGGGGTCGTACGGGGCCGGCCTTGTAGTAAGGCTGTTCACCCACAAAGAACAGTTCGGCGACTCCTTCTATACAGTGGGAGACTGGCCCTCCGCATGGTTCGTCTTTGTGCTCTACGCCCTGGTGGTGGCGATCGTCTTCGCCCTGGTCTTTAAATATAAGCACCGGCCCGAAGTGGTGAAGGGGTAGAACCCTCGCAGGAAATCTGCCTCCGGCAGACGGGTATTTCAAATGAATTCCAACTCATTCGGCGGTACGCCGGAGGGCTATTGGCCTTCGGCGCACGGTCTGAAATTTCAAGCTTGAGGTTTGGTTCCAATGGCTCTCCTATTCGAATGCAAGGTTCTTTTTCCCCTACTTTTCCCTTGATGAAACCGACGAACGAAGTAGGAGCCAAGTAGCTTGCTGACTTGGCCATACAAGGAGGAGGAAAACGAAGTTAAAA
>JAJBVJ010000061.1 GCA_020859875.1 Rikenellaceae bacterium | reverse complement strand
TTAAACCACATGTTCCTCCGCTTGTGCGGGCCCCCGTCAATTCCTTTGAGTTTCATTCTTGCGAACGTACTCCCCAGGTGGATAACTTATCGCTTTCGCTAAGTCACCGACTGTAATATCGCCGGCAACGAGTTATCATCGTTTACGGCGTGGACTACCAGGGTATCTAATCCTGTTTGCTCCCCACGCTTTCGTGCATCAGCGTCAGTAGTAGCTTTGTCAGCTGCCTTCGCAATCGGTGTTCTGTATGATCTCTAAGCATTTCACCGCTACACCATACATTCCGCCAACAGCAACTACACTCTAGCCTGCCAGTATCAGAGGCAGTGCCGGGGTTGAGCCCCGGAATTTCACCTCTAACTTAACAAACCGCCTACGCACCCTTTAAACCCAATAAATCCGGATAACGCTTGGATCCTCCGTATTACCGCGGCTGCTGGCACGGAGTTAGCCGATCCTTATTCGTACGATACTTTCAGCTATCTACGCGTAGATAGGTTTACCCTCGTACAAAAGCAGTTTACAACTCATAGAGCCGTCTTCCTGCACGCGGCATGGCTGGTTCAGACTTGCGTCCATTGACCAATATTCCTCACTGCTGCCTCCCGTAGGAGTCTGGTCCGTGTCTCAGTACCAGTGTGGGGGGTAAACCTCTCAGTCCCCCTATGTATCGTCGCCTTGGTGAGCCGTTACCTCACCAACCAGCTAATACAACGCATGCCCATCTCCAACCACCGGAGTTTTTAAATATTTACGATGCCATAAATACTATTATGGGGTATTAGAACCAATTTCTCAGTATTATCCCCCTGTTGAAGGTAGGTTGCATACGCGTTACGCACCCGTCCGCCGGTCGCCAGCATCAGTAGTAAACTACTAACCTGCTGCCCCTCGACTTGCATGTGTTAAGCCTGCCGCTAGCGTTCATCCTGAGCCAGGATCAAACTCTCCATTGTAAAATTTGTTTATTTAAAATGTCTTGTGAGTCCTGACTGCCTATTTCCGTTTAAGGAATTGAGCATCTCACCAAGGCTCGCGCCTTTGAAAGATGCGGATAAATTCTGCATTTCTTTTTCTCTCTTGATATCCAGTAAGTCAAAGAACCGTTTTATTCGGTCGTCCGGACATGTGCCGGAACATTAATTACATTTCCACTTTCGTCCTCGATAATTTAAGCGGGTAAGACACCTGCCACATCACTCGAATGCGGCCATTTTGTGCTGCCGAATATTTAAAGAAGACTGCCGCAACCTCGCGGCTAAGGGACTACAAAGGTAAAACCTTTTTTCGTAACTTCCAAAAAAATTATGAACCCGCCGCTCTCAAAACAATCGCTGTTTTCCTGTTTGGCGGGTGCAAATGTAAGGACTTTTTTTAACCCTGCAAATATTCCATGTAAAAATTACCCGAAAATTTAAAGTTTAAACCCATAAATCAATTTTCATGTCGCCCGATAACCTGTCTACAGGTTCTCCACGGCCTTTTCAAGGGCCATACCCCTCGAACCTTTTACCAGAACGGTATAACCTTTCAGCGGGAAATTTTCGAAATGCCTCCGTAGCGCTTCGGCGTCACGGAAAACCTTTATGCCGGTACCGTCCGCTGCGGAAATAAAATTTGACCCCACCAGGTATACCTCCCGGATATGCTCGGCGGCAAGGGTCGAAAGGACAGCCATGTGTTCGTCCTGGGAATATTTACCCAATTCGAGCATATCTCCCAACACAGCCGCCTTCGTCAGGCTGTCGGACATGGAGGACAGGCTCTCGATCGCGGCTTTCATACTCGACGGGTTGGCGTTATAGCAATCCATTATCAGGGTATTCTTTGCCGTTTTCAGAACCTGCGACCGCCGGTTGTCGGGGCTGTAGTTTTCTACCGCCTCGGCAATTTTTTTCTTTACCACCCCGAAGTATTCCCCTATCGCGGCAGCCGCGGCTATATTGGAAATGTTATAACTCCCGTACAGATTACTGCGCAGCCCTTCCGCATTATCCGATGTATATCCTTTGGCCAGCATCCGTGGCCTCTCGCCGACCATCTCTTCGAGCACCGGGTCGTCTTTTCGGTAAAATGCAAGCCCGTTATGGGAGGCCAGGTAATCGTAAAGTTCGCCTTTGGCCTGCCGCACCCCTTCTTCCGACCCGAAACCTTCGAGGTGGGCACGCCCGATGTTGGTAATAATACCGAAATCGGGCTGCGCAATGCTGCACAGCATCCCGATCTCTCCCCTGGCGCTGGCCCCCATCTCCACCACGGCGAATTCCGTGCCCCTGTTAACGGACAGTATCGTCAGCGGAACTCCTATGTGGTTATTGAGGTTTCCCTCGGTGGCGGCTACCCGATAACGGCCAGATAAGACCCTGGTCACGAGTTCTTTCGTGGTTGTCTTCCCGTTGGTTCCCGTGATGGCCAATACGGGTATTGCGAGCACACGGCGGTGATAGGTCGCAAGGTGCTGAAGGGTAGTAAGGGTATTTTCGACAAGGATATATTTATCGCCCCGGGCCACGCCCGGATCGTCCACCACCGCGTAGGCGGCGCCGGCGGCAAGAGCCTCGGCGGCGAACCGGTTACCGTCGAAATTTTCACCCCTCAGTGCAAAGAAGAGCGAGCCCTCCCGCACCCGTCGGCTGTCGGTAGCGACCCCCCGGGTATTTTCGAATATCCTATATAAATCTGTCACCTTTTCGGAACTTGACCTCTTCTATATATTTCTTAATATTTTGTTCGTTGTCCCTCGGACATACCACAAGGACATCCGGGCTGTCTACGATTATGAAATCTTCTAAATTCTCCACGACGACCATTTTATCCGCCGGAGCCTTCACGATACAGTTGCGCGTGTCGAACAGGGCCGAGTGTGCCGGAACCACGTTACCCTCGCCGTCCTTGTCGGAATGGTCATACAGCGATCCCCATGTTCCTATGTCCGACCATCCGAATTTCGAACACCTCACGAAGGTATCCTCCGCTTTTTCCATTACCCCCACGTCGATCGAGATCCCCTTGCATTCGGGATAGATCTTCCGGATATACTCCTCCTCCTGTGAAGTGTTGTACCAGGGCAATATGGAATCGAAGAGCTCATACATATCCGGGAGTGACTTTTTTATCTCGGAAATGATCGTATCGGGTTTCCATATAAAAATACCCGAATTCCAGTAAAATTCCCCGCTCTCTATGAAAGCAGTAGCCATTTCGATCCCCGGCTTCTCGGTAAAGGTTTTTACCTTATATATACTGTCGGTAACCCTGCACGAGTTGTCGGCCTGTATATAACCGTATCCGGTATTCGGACAGGTCGGTTCTATACCAATGGTCATCAGTGAATTCCGGCCGTCGATAAAATCGGCGCACTCGCCGATCACCTCCCTGAAAATATTTTCGTCGGCTATGTAATGGTCGCTCGGGGTGACGATCATCCCGGCATCCGGATCGATTGCTCGAAGCCTGAAGGCCGCATAGGCGATACAGGGGGCGGTATTCCTGCCTATCGGCTCGCAAAGCACCTGAGACCGGCTCAATTCCGGTATCTCCCGGAGCACCAGATCGCAGTAAGCGGCATTGGTCACCACAAGGAAATTTTCGGCCGGAACCAACGGAAGGAACCGCTCGAACGTACTTCGAAGCAGGGTTTTCCCCGTCCCGAGAATATCCAGAAACTGCTTGGGGCGTGAGTTTCGGCTTATGGGCCAAAAACGGCTGCCGATCCCGCCGGCCATTATGACACAATATTTTTTACTGTCCATAGTTATCAGTTTAGGCCATGCGAATACAGCCCGCGACAAAAGTATTAATAAACTTAACAAAAAAATAACACCTGCGCGGTCGAAATTATTATTTAATATACTTTTTCCGTTCCCTTCCCCGGCGGGAATCCGAAGACCACACCCTTACCGTTGCCGGCAACCGGAAGAGTATTACCGTAACAAATTATCCGCCGTTTGTCGTACCTTTGCGGCTGGAATATACTTTATAAAGATCGATGAAATGAAAGTGCGGATGTTCACGCTGCCCAATATGCTGACACTCGGCAATTTGCTGTGCGGATGTACGGCTTTGCCATACTGCCTCGGGCAGGGTAATTTAAAGGCGGCATTCTGGCTGGTAGCCGCTGCGGCCGTGTTCGATTTCCTGGACGGTTTGGCCGCAAGGCTCACCGAAAGCTATTCCGAACTCGGCAAACAGCTCGATTCCCTTGCCGATATGGTCAGTTTCGGGGCGGTACCTTCGGCCGTACTTTATACGATGTACGTCGGCTCGGGCGGAGACCGGCTCGGGATAGCTTACGGTATCGTCACGGCTTGCGTCGCACTTTTTTCTGCACTGAGGCTGGCTAAGTTCAATATAGACCAAACGCAGGCGGCGTCTTTCCGGGGCCTTCCTACCCCGGCCTGTGCGCTCTTGGTTGCCGCATCGGGATGGATCTTTACGGGGGGTGCCCTGCACGTCCACCCGGTTACGATCCTGGCCGGCTCCATCCTGCTGTCCTGTCTTTTGATTTGCCCGCTCGAAATGTTCGCCCTGAAATTCAGCGACCGCTCCTGGAACAACAACCGGGTGCGCTACACGTTCCTTATTCTCTCGGCCGCATCGGTTGCGGTGTGGAGAATATGGGCCATCCCGTTCATCGTTCTGGGATACATACTCCTATCGGTCGCTTCGGCGTTCGTCTGCAGCCGCAGCGCTGAAACCGCCGGAAAACCGAATGGATAAAAATTAACTATCTTTGCGCGATATTTCCAAAATCCGGCCTTTTCGAAAATGGGAGCACTCGGTCAGAAAATTATAGCTGCAGCAGCGGGCATTTTGTTCGTACTACTCGCTGTGGCTACCGCCGGCGCCCAGGATTATACACAGCAGGTTCCCGGAACAAGCCGCAACCAGGCCATGATGGATGCCCTCAACCAGGCGGCATCCAATCCGTTCGCCACGGACGAAGACGAAGAGCTTGCCGACACGACCAAAAAGGAGAGGAAAGTACGCAAGCCCCTGGAATCCTACTTTTTCGACGATTCCCTTCGCCAGGAGGGAAGCTTCGCCTGGAATGTGGATATGTACCGCAACAAAGTCACCCGGGCTGTAATCGACACCCTTACCACGGGATTCCAGATAACATATCCCTTTTTGATCAATGGTATAGGGGACGAACACCAGGGCCCACTGGGGGGAGCGAGTGTTCCGCTCAGCTATTTCGACAGGCCCAATTACGAGAATTTCAATTTCGGACAGGCCTACGACACCTATAACCTCTTCCCCGATAGGGCATTGTTCTTTAACGTCAAACGCCCCCTGACCATCTTCACCTATCTCACCGCCGGACAGAAACAGAAGGCCGAAGAGAATTTCGGGATCACCCACGCCCAGAATATTTCACCTTCCACCGGATTTAACCTCGACTACAAAAGCCGTGGTACGCGCGGGGTCTGGAACTGGCAAAAAATGCGTGCCAAAAACCTTTCCCTCGCAGCATCACATACCGGGAAAAAATACAGCGTCCACGCCGGATACATCTACAATACGATCCAGAACAACGAAAACGGGGGGATTTGGGATGTAGAGGGGTTCAAAAATCCCGAAGAACAGGTCGAACAGCCCAATGTGGTAAGGACTAACCTCAACGATGCCTACAACCTTATAAAGGACAATACTTTTTACGTTACCCAGTCCTACGGAGTACCGCTTCGTAAGCTCACCGAAGACGATTTTTCGATTGCCGACCAGTCCTCGATCTTTTTCGGCCACGCATTCCAGTACAGCCGTTGGCACAGGGTATATACCGATACGAGGGCCCAGAGCCTGATAGATGAAAATACGAGTTCCACCCTTCCGCAGGGAGAGCGGCCCTCGTTCTACGAAGACTGGTTTTACAGTACGACCACACGCGACTCCATCGCCGAAATTCTCGTTTCCAACAGGCTGTTTGTCCAGATACAACCGTTCGACCGCGACGGCATTATCGGTACGATTGATGCAGGGGTCGGGATGGATAACCATATATATTACCAGTTCACGCCGGACGCCTTCCTGCAGGGCCCGGCCAATGTAAAGAAAACAGGCTACTACGCTTACGGTTCGCTGGAAGGTAAATTCCGTCAATACCTCTCATGGGGCGGCGATGTGAAATACCCCCCGACGGGGTACCGGAGCGGAGATTTGAAATTAGGCGCAGACCTTTCACTGAGCGCCTTCATAAAGGGAAAACCACTAACTCTCTCCGGAAGGTTCAGCCACGACCGAAGGTCGCCGAGCTACTGGAGCGAGCGTTACTTCTCGAACCATTTTGCATGGTCGAACTCCTTTAACAAGGAGAATGAGACCCGTATAGAGGCTTCTTTCACGATGCCGTGGGCAGGATTCGAATTATCGGCATACCAGAGTGTGGTGAACAACAAGATATATTATCTTGCACACGACGGCACGATCGATCCCGTCCAGGCCACAGAAAGCGTTAGCGTCACGGGCGTGTATCTTCGAAAGGATTTCCGCCTCGGCGGATTCCACTTCAACCACAGGGTAATGACGCAATGGAGCTCGTCCCAGGAGATTATTCCGGTGCCCCTCGCAAGTGCCTATGTTTCCTACTTCTTCGAATTCAATATCGTACGCAACGTCCTCAGGGCCCAGTTCGGTTTCGACGGGCGCTATAATACCAAATGGTATGCATACGGCTGGGATCCCTCGTCGGCCAATTTCTACGTACAGGATCCCGACAAGAGAGAAAAGGTAGGCGACTATCCGATGATAGATATATTCCTCAACGCGAAATGGAAGCGGATGAGGATCCTTCTTAAATTGGAGCACTTCAACGACGATATGTTCGGAACGAGAAATTACTTCTCCGTACCTACCTATCCTCAGAACAAGAGGGTTTTCAAACTCGGATTTTCCTGGAGTTTTTACGATTAGAGGGTTTCCCCTGTTTCCTTTCCCGGATTTATCTCCGGGCGTAAAAACCGTCAGGCCATTCAACCTCGCATTGCGCAATTTCGCTGCCCCGAATCCATTGGTTATGGTTTACAGATTTGGTATTTTAACCAGCTTATTTACATCGGTTCTTTTAGTTTTGGGTTGTAACGACCGCACCCCGTCCGAACCCCGGGCAGATGCGGGATCGGCGCGGGTTTTCACCGTCGCCATGGATATGGATATGCCGGGTTACTTCACTATCGAAGGCGAACCTTTCGGCTACCAGTACGATCTTTTGAGGGCTTTTACGGATGAGAACGGTTTGGAGCTTAATATCCTCCCCGGAAAGACCCTCACCGAAATCTCGGCCCTTCTCGAAAGCGGCCAGGTGGATATGGCAGCCACCGTCGGCTCCGCCGCCACCGGTCTGGGCCCCACCGAGAATATTTATTCGACGACCTTCTCGATGATCGGGCGCAGTGCGGATGTGAATGCCGCACGCAGGGAGGGTAGGACGACCCCTGCAGAGCTCCTCGAGGAGAGGAAAGTAATGATCTCCTCCTCCTTCCGTCAGACACCTCATTGGGATGTACTTCTGGATTCGGTGCGAACCGACGGAACTTATGTATCGTCGCTCAATGCCGTCGACCTTGCCGAAGGGCTGAGAGATGGCCGCTTCGATTTCCTTATCTGTGAAAAAAGCGAGGCGCAGTTGGTCACGGCCCTCAACCGGGGCATCGCCCGTATAGCGGATTTTGACTTCGGGTTGGAAATTGCGGTCGCTGCGAATCCCGGGAGCGAAGCAGGAGTTCTATTCGGTCGGTGGATGGAGGGTTTCCGGCAAAGTAAGGAGTATGCAGACCTGAATTACATCTACCTCGATAAAGGTTCCGCCAATTTACTCGCTTCCAAAGCACGTAAGGGTAAAAGCCACCGGGGTATTTCCGAGTACGATATTATTATGCGCCAAGTATGCGAACGGGAAGGCTACGACTGGCGCCTTCTGTCTGCAATCGCCTACAACGAGTCGAGGTTCAATGCGGATATCGTATCGCACCGCGGAGCCCGCGGCTTGATGCAGATCATGCCCCAGACCGCTCGCCAGTTCGATGTCGACCCCGAGGAATCGATGGAGCCCGAAGTAAATATTATGCTCGCGGCCAAACTGCTCGGGAAGATAGAAGGAATGCTCCGCTTCGGAAAGAACGTCACTTACCAGGACAAGCTCAGCATAATACTCGCCTGCTATAACTGCGGCGTGGGCCACGTTTTCGACGCACGGCGGCTCGCGGTCAAATACGGCGGTAATCCCGACAGCTGGAACGATGTTGCATACTTTCTCCAGCGGAAAGGCGATCCCGAATACCTTGCCGATGATGCAGTAAAATGCGGACGCTTCAACGGGAGCGGGCAGACCCTGGCTTTCGTAAGTAATGTGATAAAGCGTTACGATAATTATTGCAGTACCGTTTCGAGATAAAATGAAAGCCTGCCGATCCCGGCAGGCTTTTTTAGTCCCGCGTTAACGGGAAGAGAGGTAAAAGACAACCGCGAAGAACAGGATTGCGGCGATCACCGCTTCGATCACTCTTCGCTTCGATGGCCTTACCGGTCGGTTAATGATTCCGTGTTCCATACGACTTTATCTATATAAGTTACCGAAATAATCCTCCAATAGTTCACGGGCAGCCGTGAAGGGGCTTTTACGGTTTTCGAGAACCTGCGCCTCGAACAAAGGAAGGTCGCGCTCGACGGCCGGGCTGCGGAAGAAACTGTCGCGCAGGGCCTTGTCAATGGTCTCGTACATCCAATATTTATTTTGGCGGAGCCGGTTGCGCTCGAAATAGCCGTTGGTTTTGGTATATGCGATATAATCCTCCACGTCCGACCATACCTCCTCCAGGCCCGTGCCATCCACCGAAGAACAGGTTATCACGTTGGGCCGCCTGCCCGAATCGGGCAGCGGAAAGAGCATAAGTGCATTGCGTATCTGTGTTTTTGCCAGATCTGCCTTATGTTTATTCGCCCCGTCGGCTTTGGTAATCACCACAAGGTCGGCCATCTCCATAATCCCGCGCTTTATTCCCTGAAGTTCGTCTCCTGCCCCCGAGATCTGAAGCATCATAAAAAGGTCGACCATCGAATGGACGGCCGTTTCGGACTGCCCCACACCGACCGTCTCGATGAAGATCACATCGTACCCGGCCGCCTCGCAAAGCACGATGGTCTCCCGGGTTTTGCGGGCTACGCCGCCGAGCGAACCCGCCGCCGGGGAGGGACGGATGAATATATCGGGATTTGCCGAGATACTTTCCATACGGGTCTTGTCCCCCAATATAGAGCCGCCGCTTCTCTCGCTGCTGGGATCTATGGCGAGCACCGCAAGGCGGTGGCCCGTCTTTTCCACCATCCCTCCGATCGCGTCGATGAATGTGGATTTTCCGGCACCCGGGACGCCCGTAATTCCGATACGCACAGA
>JAJBVJ010000289.1 GCA_020859875.1 Rikenellaceae bacterium | reverse complement strand
CCATGAACGAACTCGGCAGTGTAAATATCGTCGCCCTGTGCGATGTGGATCTCCAGAGCCAGTAGAGTGCAAAGACCATTGCCAAATTCCCGAAAGCAAAACGGTTCAGGGACTTCAGACAAATGTTCGACAAAATGGCGGGGGATATAGATGCCGTGACCATCGGTACGCCCGACCATTCCCATTTTCCGATTTCCATGCTGGCCATCTCGCTCGGAAAGCATGTATACGTGGAAAAACCCATGGCCCGCACCTTCCATGAGGCCGAACTGATGATGCTTGCCGCACGGAAATATCCGACGGTGGTAACTCAGGTCGGAAACCAAGGACACTCCGAAGCCAACTATTTCCAGTTCAAGGCGTGGGTGGATGCCGGGATTATAAAGGATATTACCAAAGTAACGGCCCATATGAATATGGCCCGCCGTTGGCATAGCTGGGATACGGAGATCGACAGGTACCCCGAAGCCGAACCGGCACCCCCGGGTATGGACTGGGACACATGGATATGTGCTGCAAAATACCACGCTTTCAACAAAAAATACCATCCGGGCGACTGGCGCAGCTGGTACGATTTCGGGATGGGCGCCCTCGGGGACTGGGGTGCGCATATCGTGGACACCGTCCACGAGTTCCTCGACCTGGGCCTTCCCACTGTCGTGGAACCGCTCAGGCTCGACGGCCACAACGATTATTTCTTTCCACAGTCCTCCACCATACGGTTCGATTTCCCCTCGCGCGGCACGATGCCGCCGCTGGAATTGACCTGGTACGACGGGGTCGACAACCTCCCTCCCCTGCCGGAAGGCTACGGGATTTCGGAACTCGATCCGAATATACCCCCTTCGGGAGTAAACATAATCGAGGAAATAAACCTCAACCCCGGGAAAATAATATACGGGAAAGAGATCATTTTCAAGGGCGGAACACACGGTTCGACCCTTTCCATCATTCCCGAAGAAAAGGCCCGCGAGATGGAACACATGCTTCCCGAAGTTCCGGAGAGTCCATCCAACCATTTCGAGAACTTCGTCAACGCTTGTATGGGCGAAGAGCAGGCGCGCTCTCCGTTTGAAATACACGGCCCGCTGAGCCAGGTCTTTTCCCTCGGCGTTATAGCCCAGAGGCTCGGCGAAAAACTCCTTTTCGACCGCCGGACAAAGCAGATAACCAACAACCGCTTTGCCAACGGACTCCTGGCCGGAACTCCGCCCCGCAAAGGATGGGAAGAATTCTACAAAATTTAAACCGTGTAAAAATGAGAAGATCGATAATATCGGCGCTGGCACTGGCAATACTCGCCTTTTTCGGTTCCTGTTCGGATAAAAAGGAACCCACATGGCAATACCTGTTCGACGGGGTTTCTCTCGAGGGTTGGCGCCCCGCCGGCGGTAGGGCCCCCTTTATCGTCGAAGACAGCTGCATCGTCGGAATATTTGAAATGGGCGTGCCCAACTCTTTCCTGGTAACCGAGAAGACCTACGGCGATTTTATACTCGAATTCGATTTCCGGATGGACGACGGCATAAATTCCGGTGTGCAATTTCGAAGTCCGATACACACCGGCGAAGACGGCTTTGAAAGGGTTTACGGCTACCAGTACGAAATGGATCCGGCCCCGAGGGCCTGGACGGGGGGAATTTACGATGAAGCGAGGGACGGATGGCTCTATCCCCTCACCTTCAATCCCTCCTCGCGCGACACGTATAAAAACAATGAATGGAACCGGGCCCGAATCGAGGCCTGCGGTACGTCTATCCGCACGTGGTTGAACGGCACCGAGTGTACCGACCTTCTGGACGATACCACCCCGGAAGGAATTATCGGCCTGCAGGTTCATGATATAGGGGATGCGGAACTGGAGGGTAAGACCGTCCGGTGGAAGAATATTAGGATTTGCACCGAAGACCCGGCCGCCTACTTTACTCCCGCGAACCCGAATGTTCCGCAAGTGAACCGTCTGTCCAATACCATTTCCGAGCGGGAAGCCGCCGAAGGCTGGCGCCTCTTATGGGACGGTGCCACCCCGAACGGCTGGCGCGGAGCCAGGATAGACCGATTCCCCGAAACCGGCTGGGCGATCGAGGATGGCATCCTTAAAGTTCTTCCGTCCAACGGCGGCGAATCGACCAACGGCGGTGACATAATCACCGACCGGACATACCGCAACTTTAAACTGAAAGTGGATTTTAAGATCACCCCGGGGGCGAACAGCGGTATAAAGTATTTCGTCGACCCCGGCCTGAATCAAGGGGAGGGTTCGGCTATCGGATGCGAATTCCAGATATTGGACGATGAAAACCATCCCGATGCGAAATTGGGCGTAAACGGCAACCGCAAGGCCGCTGCCCTCTATGACCTCATCCCGCCCGAATACGGGCCCCTGTTCTTTTTCAGCGATTGGAGCTGGAACACGGCGATGATAGTGGTTGAGGGCCGTCACGTGGAGCATTGGCTCAACGGCACCAAAGTCGTGGAATACGAGCGGAATAATCAAATGTGGGATGCCCTGGTAGCTTACAGCAAATACCGCGACTGGCCCGATTTCGGGAACCACGAAACGGGGCATATCCTTCTCCAGGATCACGGAGATGAAGTCTGGTTCCGAAATATAAAGATACTCGAGCTGGATTGAGACCGCCCGACCGCTCCCCCACCGGGAGCGGTTTTTTCATTTTCCTAAAGGCATACAATTTGCTATGTGGAGTTCGTTTCAAACCGAATCCGTATGGCAAAACCTTTATCTCTCGCTTCAGCCCTCGTACTGGCTGCCGGACTTGCGGCCTACTCGTGCAGCTGCTCCAATAAAAAGCAAGCCGCTTCGGGGCAGCAGCAACCGCAATACTACCCTACCGAAGTAGTCCACACCACCGAAGCCACCTTAACGCAAACCTTTGCCGCCACGATCCGCGGCGAGATCGATGTGGATATTATGCCGCGGCTCGACGGCTATATTAAAAATATCTATGTCGACGAGGGAGCCGTGGTAAAGAAGGGGCAAAAACTCTTTTCGATAGATGCACCTTCGGCCGTACAGGGACTTGCAACAGCTCAGGCGGCCCTATACAGCGCTCAGGCCGATCTAAATACGGCGCAGCTGAACGTAGACAGGATGCGTCCACTGGCCGAGCAGAATATAATAAGCAACGTACAGCTTCTCACCTACCAGAACCAGTATGAATCCTCCCGGGCGAGCCTTGCCCAGGCACAAGCCAACCTTGCCCAGGCACAGGCCACGGCAGGCTGGGCGACGGTGACCAGCCCGGTGGACGGAGTCGTGGGAAGCATACCGTTCCGGCTGGGATCGCTCGTAACGAGCGCCACGGTGCTTACCACCGTCGCCGATATTTCCAACGTGTTCGCCTATTTTTCTCTCAACGAAAAGGAACTGCTCGAACTTCTGGCACGGTACCCGGGTAGAACACAACAGGAGAAGATCGACAATATGCCCGATGTAACACTTACCCTCGCCGACGGAACCCGCTATCCCTACACCGGAAAGATCGAGACAATAACCGGGGTGATCGACACCTCCACAGGCTCGGCAACCCTGCGGGCCGAATTTCCCAACCCCATCGGAACACTCCGAAGCGGCACCAGCGGGCAAATAACCATTCCGCGAACGGTGAAGGGTGTGATCGTCATCCCCCAGAAGGCAACCTTCCAGCAGCTCGACAAAACCCTCGTCTATATGGTGCAGGGCGACTCGGTGGTGCAGGCGATAATCGGGGTCGAGGCCATGCCCGACGGCCAGAGCTATGCCGTAACCGACGGCCTTTCCGACGGCCAACGGATCGTAACGGACGGTGTGGCTACCCTGGTCAACGGGGAAAAAATATCACTCCAGCCTCCTTCCCAAACGCTGGCCGGCACGGACAGTACGGCCACCACCCGGCGGTAAAAAGAGAATAATACCGTTAATACGATGTTTCTAAAAACCTTCATAGACAGGCCCGTACTCTCCACTGTGATCTCGATCATTATCGTGGTTCTGGGTGGGATCGGCCTTGTAACACTTCCCGTCGAGCAGTACCCCGACATCGCTCCGCCCACGGTCAGGGTGTCGGCCACATACAGCGGCGCGGATGCCCAGACCGTTTTGAACAGCGTAGTCATCCCGCTCGAAGAACAGATAAACGGTGTGGAAGGCATGACCTATATTACTTCCACATCCTCCAATTCGGGTTCGGCTACCATAAATGTCTATTTCCAGCAGGGAACCGACCCCGACATTGCCACGGTGAACGTTCAAAATCTCACCTCGCAAGCCTCCTCGCTGCTTCCCGCCGAGGTGGTGCAGACCGGGGTCGTCGTCCAGAAAACACAGACCAGTACCCTACTGATGATATTCCTCTACTCGGACAACCCCGACTACGACGGACGATTCATACAGAACTATGCCAATATAAACCTCCTTCCGCAGATTAAGCGTGTCAACGGTGTCGGGGATGCGGAGGTGTACGGCGCCCGCGACTTCTCGATGCGAATCTGGCTGAAACCCGATGTAATGGCCGTCTACGGCATTTCCGCATCGGAGGTAATTGCGGCCCTTTCCGACCAGAACATCGAAGCCGCCCCGGGTGAACTCGGACAACAGGGGGGCCAGGCATTTCAATACACGCTTAAATACACCGGTCGCCTGAGCACCGAACAGCAGTACGAAGATATTATCTTGCGTTCGGACAACGGGCGGATCCTCCGCCTTAAAGATGTGGCCGACGTGGAACTGGGTTCGTTGAACTACACCATCGAATCGAGGCTCGGAAACTCCGAAGCGGTGACGGTTCTGATAAGCCAGACGGCCGGATCGAATGCCCAGCAGGTGATAACCAACGTGAAAAAGGAGATCGAGGCGGCCGCAAAGGATTTCCCTCCGGGGCTCCACTACGAATATATGATCGATGCCAGCGAATTCCTGGGTGCCTCCATCAAAAAAGTGCTTCATACGCTTTTCGAGGCATTTATATTGGTATTCATCGTGGTATTCGTTTTCCTCCAGGACTGGCGTTCCACCCTGATCCCGGCGATCGCCGTACCGGTGGCTATCGTGGGAACCTTCTTTTTCCTCGAAATATTCGGTTTCTCGATCAATCTTCTCACCCTCTTTGCGCTGATCCTTGCCATCGGGATAGTGGTCGACGATGCCATCGTGGTGGTCGAAGCCGTACATGCACAGCTCGACCAGGGTGAAAAAGATCCCCGAAAAGCCACCCTCACGGCCATGGGCGAAATCGCACCCGCCATTATATCGATCACACTGGTGATGGCAGCCGTCTTTATTCCAGTAAGTTTTATCGGCGGCACCAGCGGAGTATTTTTCCGGCAGTTCGGGCTGACGCTCGCCATCGCCATTTTCATCTCGGCTGTTAATGCCCTTACCCTCAGCCCGGCGCTGTGCGCGCTGTTCCTGAGGCCGGTAGACCCGGAGCATACAAAAAAAGGATTCCTCAAAAAATTCTATTTCTATTTCAATAAAGGCTTCAACGCCACCCTCGGCAGATATAAAAGCGCCCTTATATTCTTCGAACGAAGGCGGAACCGGTGGATTCCGGTGGCTATAATAGGGGTCTTCGCCCTGCTGCTGCTGTTTCTGATGCGCACGATTCCGAGCGGTTTCATCCCGCAGGAGGACAGCGGTACCGTACTGGGAACGATCACCCTGCCTCCGGGGGCTTCGATGGAACGCACCGATACTGTCGTACGGCAGGTTGCCGACATGGCGCGCCGGGTTGAGGGGGTAAAGGATGTAGCCAATATTACGGGTGTGAACTTTACCAGTGGCGTGGGTAGCTCCTATGGTATGGTGGTAATGAAACTTGCCCCCTGGGAAGACCGGAAAGTGTCTATGAACGACGTGGTGGCGACCATGACCCGGCAGACGGCCGGGATTACCGACGCCACTTTCCTCTTCTTCGGCTCCCCCACCATACAGGGTTTCGGACTGAGCAATGGGGTTACCCTCGAACTGGAAGACCGTACGGGCGGTGATATAGACAAGTTCTATTCCGTCGCCAACGATTTTATGGGACGTCTTAGAAGCCATCCCGAGATATTGGCGGCCGTAACGACCTTCAATCCCAATTTCCCCCAGAAACTCATTTCGGCCGATATGGCGAAGATAAAGGATGCGGGGCTCACCCTGTCGGATATTATGACGACCCTCCAGGCCCAGATCGGGAGCCTTTATGTCTCCAACTTCAATATCTACGGAAAGCAGTTCCGGGTCATGGTACAGGCACTTCCGCAGTACAGGGCGACCCTCGAAGACCTGAACAATATATATGTGGTGACCTCCACCGGGGAGTCCGCTCCGATCACGGAATTTATCACCGTAACGAGCGTCAACGGTCCGCAAACCCTCTCGCGGTTCAACCTTTATTCTGCGATCGACGTTACGATCATCCCGAATAACACCTCTTCGGGAGACATAATAAAACTGGTGCAGGAAGAATCCAATAACCTTCCCGACGGTTACTCTTACGAATTCTCGGGTATTTCCCGCGAGGAGGCCAATACCTCGAGCCAGACAGCCCTGATCTTTCTGCTCTGTTTGGTTTTTGTATATCTTCTCCTGTCGGCCCTGTACGAGAGCTATATCCTCCCGCTGGCAGTCATTCTGTCTCTTCCCATCGGATTGGCGGGTGTATTCATCTTCATATACTTCGGCCTTATGATGGGTTCGCAGATCGTAAATAATACCTATGTCCAGATCTCACTGGTGATGCTTATCGGGCTGCTGGCAAAGAATGCCATCCTGATCGTAGAGTACGCGATCCAACGTCGACGCGAAGGACAAAGCATAACCGAAGCGGCCCTTAACGGAGCCGTAGCGAGGTTCCGGCCCATCCTGATGACCTCCTTCGCCTTTATATTCGGGCTCCTGCCACTTGCCGTTGCCTCCGGAGCGGGCGCCGTAGGCAACCGCTCCATCGGTCTGAGTGCCATCGGGGGTATGCTCTTCGGAACCGTGATCGGCATACTTGTAATTCCGTTGATGTTCGTCCTTTTCCAGAGCCTCCAGGAGAGGGTAAGCGGGAAAGGGCGCAAATCCGGAAGCCCGGACGGCGGTCCCTCCCCCGACAATCTGCCGGAATCATCGAAGGAAACAGAAAATTACACGACCGAACGGCCCGTATGCTGAAAAAAGACATTATGAGAGCTGTAAAAAAAATATCCTATCTACTGGTTCTTGCCATCACCCTACCGGCGGTATCGTCCTGCTGGGTTCAGCGGCGCAGCGGAAGCCTCGAGGTGGAACCGCACGCATATTTCCGGGACGCCGACCAGGACCCGGCCTCGATCGCAGACATCCCGTGGCGCATTTACTTCAACGATCCTATCCTTGTAGAACTCATCGAGGAGGGTCTGGAAAATAACCGCAACCTCGAGATCGCGGTAAGCCGGATCAGGCAGGCCGAGGCGACTCTCGCCGCGGCCCGTGCGGCCTATTTCCCGCAGGTATCGCTCACCGGCATGGTCTCCCATACACAGCTTAGCAACGGCACCAGGGGCAAAAGCGTGCTTGGCTATCCGTCCAACCAATATACGCTCGGGGCAGCCGTCACATGGGAGGCTGACATATGGGGTAAACTCTCGATGCAGAAACGGGCCCAGTATGCCGCCTTTCTCTCCTCCGGTGAATATGCCAACCTGATAGCCACTTCGCTGATCTCGAATATAGCCACCACTTACTACTCCTTACTGGCCCTCGACAGCCAGCTTGCAGTTACCCGCCAAACGGTGGGGATTCTCGAAGAGACGTCACATACCATGCAGGCCCTTATGGAGGCCGGCATTCAGACCGGGGCTGCGGTACAGCAGACCAATGCTCTTCTTTACGGGACGATGGTCACTATACCCGATCTGATGGCAAATATCCAGGAGACCGAAAATTCTCTCTCCATCCTTCTGGGCCGGATACCGGGCCCTATACACCGGTCGACCCTCGACGAGCAGACAGCAGATACAACAATGAGGCACGGCATCCCCGCACTATCTCTTTCGCGCCGGCCTGATGTGGCCCAGGCAGAATGGTCGTTCCGCGAGGCGTGGGAACTGACCGGTGCGGCCAAAGCGGCGTTCTACCCCTCGATTACCCTCGGGTCGTCGGGGAGCAGCGGTAGCCTTGTGGGTTATACGGCCACCACCCTGTCGGGTTTTTTCAAGCCGGAAAACCTCATCGCATCGATCGTGGGCGGCCTCACACAGCCCATATTCGCGGGAAGACAGCTGCGCTCCAACTATCAGAGTGCCAAAGAGTCGGAACTGCAGGCCCTGCTTACCTTCGAACAAACGGTTTTAGAGGCGGCCGAGGAGGTTTGCACCATCCTCTTTTCCTACCGGATGTCGCTCGACAAAAACCCCATCCGCAGTAAGCAGATAGAATCTCTCGAAACGGCGGTCTATTTTACCGAAGAGCTGCTCAAGGCCGGCGAAGTGAACTACACCGAGGTTCTTACCGCAAAACAAGACCTACTCTCGGCACAGCTCGACCGGATCAGCGACCGGCTGGAGCAATTACAGTACAGCGTCACCCTCTACCGCGCTTTGGGCGGAGGATTGGAATAATCGCCGGCAGGATAAAATTCCCGGCTCTCGATATGTCCCGACAAACCCGACGGTTTGTCGGGACGTATTCGTATATTTGCGCCGAGGCAAACCATTTGAGCCGACACTACCCATGAAACACAATGAAGAGACTTTACCGCCCATCCCCGGACAGGCTCCTATAACCGTTCCCTCCGAAGAGCCGAATATTATAACGGCCCCGAATAAGAAAAATAAGAAATTCGGAGCCGGCAGAATTCTGGCGATCCTCGGTTTATCGATTCTGGGATGGATAGCCTTTACAGTAATAAAAGTATATGTCACCCCGGACAGGAACCTACGCCAGATATATCTCATCCCGCACGACGCCGCTATCATTATCCAGTCGAACGAGCCGGTACGCGACTGGCAGAAATTCAGTGCGAGCGAGCCGTGGCAGAGGCTTGCCCGGGCGGAGTCTTTCGCCGAGGTGACGGAGAATGTCGAGGCGTTGGATTCTCTTCTCAAAAGCAATAAAACCCTGATGTCTCTGGTAGGCCGTCGGGATATGACCATATCTCTTCACCGCACCGGCACCCGCGACTGGGATTTCCTAGTGGTCGTCGACCTGCGTAAGGCATCTAAACTCGAGATGCTCAAAGACCAGCTCGAGAATATAATGAAACTGGCCGGCAGCAATGTGTCGCGCCGCGACCACAACGGGGTGAACATCCTCGAAATGAAGGACGACGAGGGCGGGACACTCTATTGTGCCTTTGTCGACAACCACTTTGTGGCTACCTATTCCTCCGCACTTATCCACGCATCTCTCGACGAAAAGGACAAACCCCGTATCCGTCACGAATATTACTTCATCGAGGTGG
>JAJBVJ010000033.1 GCA_020859875.1 Rikenellaceae bacterium | reverse complement strand
GTATAACTCCGTGCGAGGCTTCCCACCGCATGGATTTTCACCTTTTCGCGGGGAAATATCAAAAGGGGTATGCGCTCCTGCCGGCATATGAGGTTATATATGGTCGGCTGGCCGCCGGGAAGTTTGACATTGAGGCTGAAATAGCCTTTGTCGTCGGTTGAGACGGAATCCACCACAGTTTGTGTACCGGGAAGTACCTGTTCGAGGTAAACCGTCCGGTTGTCGTTGCCCACGAGCCTTCCGCTGACGGTAGCACTGTCCGTGGAGCATCCCGCCAGAACGCAGCCGGCCAGCAAGGGGATTCCTTTAAAGATATTTCTCATCTCGGGATTTTTTCTAAAGAGCAAAGATAGGGATATTTTTCATTTTGTATTATTGCCTCCAAGACCGGTCCTGTCCACTTCCGTCCGGCCGCAGCATCGCCTTGAGAGTTTCATATTTTTTATACGCCGCCCGCAAATTACGGAACCCTATTTGTTATGGTAACGTTAATTTTCCCGGCCCGATTGCATTGAATGTGTGGTTTCACCGAAAATTTCTTCTCTTTTTACAATTATGTCTTCCGCCGAAGTGCGGATGTACGGTAAATCGAGTTTGAAAATTGACAAAAATGTTTTACATTTACAGTAATGACACCTCGGTATAAATTATTTGCAATATTAAGAACATCTCTCTATGTCGGTTTTGAAATTTGAAAAAGACCTTCTGGGCAATTTAGAATATTCCCTCCAGCGTGAAATGCTCAGCACCGACCGCTCGGGAGGTTATATGAGCACGACCATAGTCTGCTGCAATACCCGCAAATACCACGGATTGATGGTATGTCCCATAGAGGAGTTCAAGGACGATAAAAATTATGTCATGCTCTCGTCTCTCGACGAAACGGTAATCCAGCACGACCAGTCCTTCAACCTTGCCATACACCGCTACCCGGGCCTTTACGAACCCAGGGGACACAAATACATCACGGATTTCAACTACACTCCCACCCCAACGATTACTTACAAGGTAGGCGGGGTGCTGCTGCGCAAAGAGATGCTTTGGATCCATTCCAGAACGCAGCTCATGATCAGGTATACACTCTTGGAAGCTCGCTCCCAGACCTGGCTGCGGCTGCGTCCGTTCCTCGCTTTCCGGGATTCTCATACGGTCGCCCGTGCCAATATCTTTGCGGACGGTCGTACTTATCCGATCCCCTCCGGGGTAAAAGCACGGCTATACGAACATTTCCCGTGGCTGTCGATGCAAACAAGCCGTCCGGCGGAGTTCGTACCCGCTCCGGACTGGTACTACTCGTTCGAATATCCCGAAGAGGCGAAAAGGGGTTATCCCTACCAGGAAGACCTTATCACCCCCGGTTTCTTCGAAACCGAACTCAAAAAGGGGGAGAGCATTATTTTCTCATGCTCGTTCGAAGAGGCCGACCCCTCCGCGATCGAAGGTCTGTTCGAGGCGGAGCTTGCCAAAAGGTCGAACAAAATAGATTTCCTCTCCTGCCTGCGCCATTCGGCACGCCAGTTCGTTGCCCGCAGGGGCGGCAGGGCCGAGGTCATAGCCGGATTTCCCTGGTTCGGGCGCTGGGGAAGGGACACCTTTATAGCCCTTCCCGGTATCACTCTCTCGCAAGGGCGGGTGGAAGAATGTATGGACGTGGTCGACACACTTACCGGTGAAATGAAAGATGGGCTTTTCCCCAATATGGGAACGGCATACAACTCTGTGGATGCCCCCCTGTGGTTCTTCTGGACGCTGCAGCAACTCGAAAAACATATCGGCTCGGAAAAAATCTGGGAAAAATACTCCGCCCACATGAAAGAGGTGCTCGAAGCCTATGTCCGGGGTATCGGAGATCATGTCAAAGTGGGCGAGACGAACCTCGTATGGGCTTCCCATCCCACCCATGCCATGACCTGGATGGATGCCGTGGTCGACGGCAAACCGGTCACTGGCCGGGACGGTTACCAGGTGGAGATCAACGCCCTATGGTATAATGCGATCTGTTACACCCTTCGCCTTGCCGGTGAATTCGGCGACAAGACATTCACGGAAAAATGGAAGGATATGCCCGAGAAGATCAGATCCTCTTTCATCCAGATGTTCTGGAATAGGGAAAACGGCTACCTTGCCGACTATGTGGACGAATCGGGTCAAAACCTTTTTATCCGGCCCAACCAGGTGATCGCCCTCTCTACGGAATTTACCATGCTCGACGAGCAGCAGGCCCTTTCGGTCATAAAAACGATCCGCCAGCACCTGCTCACCCCCAAGGGGCTGCGCACCCTCTCCCCGCGCAACCCGCTTTACCAGGGGCGTTACGGCGGTGACCAGGCTACCCGCGACCGCCAATACCACCAGGGCACGGTATGGCCCTGGCTACTCGAGCATTACGCCGCGGCAAACTTCAAACTCTACGGTAAAGCGTTCCTCGATGAAGCCAAAGAATTGCTTAAAGGCTTCGAGGAAGACATCCAGAGTTACGGAATCGGGTCGATACCGGAAATTTACGACGGGGATCCGCCCCATGCCCAGCGCGGTGCGCCCTCTCAGGCCTGGAGTGTGGGAGCGGTATTAAGGATCAACGAGATGATCGAAAATTACGGGGGCGGACAATAAGTTTACGTCGCCTTTAACATAAAACCCCGCACTTCACGGAATTTGGAGTATTTATTGCGAAAAATAAAGGGGGAAACTTACTACGTTACAAATAACGGGATCATACATTATGAGGGTATTAATGTTCGGATGGGAATTTCCACCGCATATCGCAGGAGGATTGGGTACTGCCTGCTATGGATTGACCAGGGGTCTGGCCAACAACGGGGTCAAAGTCACCTTCGTTATGCCGCACGCCTACGGCGACGAAGACCAGCGTTTTGTCCGGGTTGTTAGCGCCAGCGACGTGGAAGCGCTATACGGGAGCGCCGGCAGGGATATTCTACCCGAAAACCTCTCCTTCATCCATATAGACTCCAACATGGTACCTTACATCTCGCCCGAAGATTTCGAGATACAAATGAAAAAATATACCGAGCAACGCCCCGGAATGCATATCCCCGGCGACGTTTGGCGTGAGCGGTACAATTTCTCTGGGAAATACGGTGCCAATCTCATGGAAGAGGTAGCCCGGTATGCCGTCGTGGCTGCCGAGGTGGCCCGGGAGCTCGACGGGCAATTCGACGTAATACATGCCCACGACTGGCTCACCTACTATGCCGGCATAGCCGCCAAAACGGTCTCGGGGAAACCCCTCGTGGTGCATATGCACGCAACCGAGTTCGACCGCAGCGGCGAGAATGTAAACCGTCAGGTCTACGACCTTGAAAGGGGCGGCATGAGTGCGGCGGACAAGGTTATCGCCGTGAGCAACCTGACGCGCAATATCGTGATCGAAAAATACGGCATCCCTGAAGATAAGGTGGTAACCGTCCATAATGCGGTGGCCTTCGCTCCGAACGACGGTGCCGAAGCCGAGCGTGGCGTGAAAGACAAGATAGTTACCTTCCTGGGCAGGATAACCTACCAGAAGGGCCCCGACTACTTTGTGGAGGCTGCGGCAAAAGTCCTTAAAAAGCTGGACAACGTGCGGTTCGTGATGGCCGGAAGCGGGGATATGATGAACCACGTGATCCGCCGTGTGGCCAAGCTCGGCATCGCCGACAAGTTTCATTTCACCGGTTTTCTGAAGGGAGACGACGTGCAGAAAATGTTTTCGATGAGCGACGTTTACGTCATGCCGTCGGTGAGCGAACCCTTCGGTATCAGTCCGCTCGAGGCGATGAAGTCCAACGTTCCCGTGATAATATCGAAGCAATCCGGGGTGGCCGAAGTGCTCGACTATGCCGTTAAAGTAGACTATTGGGATGTGGATGCCATGGCCGACGCAATATACGCCCTGGTGCAATATCCAGCCCTCGGAACGATGTTTGCCCGCAAGGGGCTCGAAGAAGTGACCGGGCTGAAATGGGACAATGCGGCAGCCAAGGTAAAGGAAGTTTACCAGTCGGTAATCAGCCGGTAACCGCAAAGGTTCCGAGCCGGGACGATCACCTTTGCTGCAATCCCGAAAAGCGACATAACCGACAGAAAATATAAATAATATAACACCACCGCTATGAAGACCCTCTGTTTCTATTTCCAGGTACACCAGCCTATGAGGTTGAAAAAATACCGGTTTTTCAATATGGGCCGGGATCACTATTACCTCGACGATGTAGCCAACAGCACCATTATTAAGCAGGTTGCTCAAAGATGCTACCTCCCGATGAACGCACTCCTTCTGAAATCGATAAATGAACATAAAGGTAAATTCAAGGTTAGCTTTTCGATCACGGGCCTGGCAATAGAACAGTTTAAAACGAGCGTTCCAGAGGTACTGGAGAGCTTCAAAAAGCTCGCCGCCACCGGGTGTGTGGAATTCCTTTGCGAGACTTACGACCACTCGCTGGCTTCGCTCGTCAACGAGCAGGAATTCATCGAACAGATACAGAGGCATTCGGAACTCATCGAAAGGGAATTCGGCCAGCGGCCCACAGCATTCCGCAATACGGAGCTTATCTATTCCGACGAGATAGGTGCCACCGTAGCCCGGCTCGGCTTCAAGACCATGCTTGCGGAAGGTGCCAAGCATATCCTGGGCTGGAAAAGTCCCAACTTCACCTACTGCAATGCGATCGACCAGAAACTGCGGCTGCTGCTGAGAAATTATAAACTAAGCGACGATATAGCCTTTCGCTTTTCCGACCGGGTATGGGATCAGTGGCCTCTGATGGTAGATAAATACATCTCATGGATCACCAACGACAATGTTCCCGGCGAGGTGGTAAACCTTTTCATGGATTACGAGACTTTCGGTGAGCACCAGAATGCCGATACGGGAATCTTCGACTTCATGGCCTTCCTGCCTGCGGCAGCTCTCGCTACCGGTAAGCTCCGGTTCGCAACCGTTTCCGAAGCCGCGGAGGCCCATCCGCCCGTTGCTGTGCTTTCCTCTCCCCATGCCATGTCATGGGCCGACGAGGAGCGCGACATCACGGCCTGGCTCGGCAACGAACTCCAGAACGAAGCCTTCCATAAACTGTATGATCTGCGCGACGGAGTAAAACTGCTCGACGATCCGGGAATCGATCATGTCTGGGACTTTATGCAGACTTCCGACCACTTCTACTATATGGCGACCAAATGGCTTTCGGACGGCGATGTGCACAGCTATTTCAACCCCTACGATTCGAGTTACGAAGCCTTCATAAATTACATGAATGTGCTGAGTGACTTTGCCATCGAGATCGACAAGAAAAAGCAGGAGCGCCAGGAATCGTTACAGGCACCGAAGAAAGCCAACGGCAAATCATGCGAGACCGCATCGGGTCTTCTCAGCGGAAATTCGTGCAGGAAAAAGAACAGTTCGAAGAAAGCCTCCGTCCTCGTATAACCTACGGATAAAAATATAAAAGCCCCGGTAACCCGGGGCTTTTATATTTTTACTGCTCGTCGGGCAGTACGGGGTCGTAGTCCTCGAGGGCGTTCTCTTCCTGCTGTCGCGTCTGCTGTTAACTATCGCTCCAACGACGAGGTTGAGCAGAAGGAATGCCTACAATATGAACCAGACGACATGAAAGATGTAATGGCAAAGGTGGACGTCGGCACCAGATCGAGTTGTGATGCCCGGATTAAGTTGTAGCGCAGGTCCGTACCGTCCTCCCGGTAAGGGCACGGAAAAGTGTAAACATAGCTCCCCGAGCGACCCGTAAGGGTCGGGCGATACTTCCGGAGCGTGCGGCGCTTCGACCATGAGCTGTTCGTATCGTTCCAGCTTGTCAGCGGGAAGTGTTGCGGGATCGGGAAGCCTAACAGAGATACCCCCATAATCGCAAAAATTTACATGAAAATAAAGAAAAAGATCCCGTTGTAGAAGAGGGCACTGAAGGATTTGGCCAGAACGGATATAATGAGTTTTATCTCCCCCGATGTCCGAATAATTCGTTTACGCCTTTAAAGGGGCAAAACCAGCCCTGCACCGAAAACGGGTTTGCTATGGTCGCTGGGCCTGTATACCGACAATGTGAATGAAGTATCGGTATTTGCAGGGAGACGGAACGGCACGATGTCGAAAGTAAGCTCCAATCCATATGAATAAATGCCGCCCCACTGTTTTCCCGTGATGGTCACCTTCTTGTTGGCCGCATCCCACGTACCGCTTACATGCCTGAAGCGGGCGCGGTCGTAAAATATATTGGCGCGGATGCGCTTGAAGTATACTACCGAGTTTATACCCCCGTCAGGGTACCAGAACGGGAATTGGTAATCGACTGCGAATGCGCCGTAGCGGTCGGGAGCCACCGAATAATGTGCACCGCGGGGAAATATATCCTTTTGACGAAAATTGTATAATGCGGTACCCTGTTTCTGCAGTGCCCCCCGGATCATCAGGCTGTTGTGGGGAAGAAGGCCGGGGAGATATACCCTCCCGTATAGACTCGCAATCCCGCCGTAGTAATCGTTCAGAGGGGTAAAAGTGTTTGAAAGGCGAACAGCGTAGCCGAATCTGGGCAGAAAGTCGCGGTGCGCCATCCTCACGTTCTCCGTATAGGTAAGACTGAACCGGAATTTCTGTATGCCCGCACCGGAATGGAAACGGTTGTCGGTGCTCGGTTTATAGTAATAGACATTCTGGTGTTCAACGTCGAACGAAGGGGTAAGCCACCGGATATTGTAGCCCGAGGCCAGCAGTAGGGGAAGATATGCCCTGCCATAAATTCGGAAATGGTTTTTAAGTGGAAGTCCCCCCAGGATGATGACGTTCGAGGGGATGGAAACCGACTGCGACATGGTTCCGTACTCGGCATCGACGGCAAATTTCACCGGCAAACCGTAAAAATTTAGTCCGGCATTGAAAAGGGATCCGCGGTCGGTATATCTATATCCGAGGGTTGTTACCGTGGAGTTAAGAAGGTTTTGCGAAAAAGCCGTAGCTCCTATATAAACGTTCAGCCTGTCCTCTTCCAGGAGGCTTTCCGGATCGAACCAGAAGGGAGACCAGCTGTGGAACCGGAACTGGTGCGGGAATTTCCGGTACCGTTTGAACTCCCGCCCCTTATCGCTGCTTCCGAGTTTGACCGTATCTATATTCATCACTTCCCATTCGACCTTTGCGGGATTGAACAAATTGACGGGCGCGGCATCGGCCGGTATTTCTGCCATCGGTGAGGTCGACCCTTTTTGCATGGCCAGCATATAACCGTCAAAGGTGTATGTAGTGACGGCAATATCCCCGCTGCCGGGAACCGGTGCCGGTGAGAAGGAACCGAACCGGGAGGTGGTAAGCCTGTAATTCTTTCCCTCGGCCGGATCGAACATATGGGCCTCGTCACGTCCGGTAACTATCGATGTATAATACAGTTTACCCTCCGATGTCCGCAGGTCGGAAAGAGCGGCATAGGTCGGCGGGGTGACCATAAAAATATCCGCAACCCGGGTCTTCTCGTTCGGGGTGCCTATCCACATCCCGCAGTCGCTAAGAGCCAGGAAATAGTATGCGTCCGTAGCCCGGTCGTAGGAAAATCCGTGTACCGAAAGGGTATCGGGCAGTTCGTAGCGGAACGACGGTGTTACGATCGAGTAAAACCCGGTACGGTCGTATTCTATATATGCCGGTCTGCCGCCTTCGCGCGACTCGGTGGGAAACATGGCTTGGTTTGCGCTTCTTACCGAACCCTGTCTTCCCGTACCAAGATCGTAATATCGAAGCTGGGAATTGACCCTCTGCTCCCAGAAGGTGCTCTGGCGGTATTCCGTCCACCACAACTTATCCCCCACCCTTACAAGGCCGGTATTTACCTCCCCCAGATTGGCCAGCCTTGTCTCGACGCCCGAGGCCGCATTGACTTTTACGAGCCGTGTCGTCCGGTCGAGGTCGGTTTTGAGGGCATAAATAGCGCCCTGCCCGTCCGGAACGGGGGTAGTGTATGTGGTAAAAGAGGTTGTTTTCGTGAGGATCACCTCGGCGGAATCTTCCTGGTCGGGCAGATTTTCCCAATGCGCTTCGAGTCTCTCCAGTGTTTCCCCGAGCAGTTTTGTTCCGGATGTTTTATAAAATATCTTTAATGCCCTTTTCGTCGGAAATATAACGTATGGATTGCGGGAATTATACCACGCGACTTGGTTCCATATATTTCGTTCGTATTTATCCCACGTATACGAAACCATATGGTAACCGATCGTATAGTGGTCGGGGATGTTGTCTTTGAACGAACCGCTGAAATACTTATCGGGGCGGTATCTCACCCCTTCCGCTGCCAGACGGCGATAATCCAGGGTCATCGAGGGCTGCATTCCGCGGCCGAAGGTCGAGAATTGTGTCTCGGTCAGCACGGCGTCACCCTCTATCATCCAGAAAGGGAGCTGTCCCACACCTACCAGCGATCCCTGCTGGCCAAGGATATAGCCCAGTACCCTGACAAAACTGCGGTTTACATTGTTATACTGCACCGCATGGCGGAATTCATGCACGGCCAGCTGCTTGTGCCAGGGCATGGCAAAGGTGGAGGCCGGGGGTGTAAGTATGAATTCCATCCTCCCCGGAGCGAGCATCACCACCCCGTTGGGCGAAAAATTCTGTGTATGAATGAGTAGAGGGAGCTTCATAGGTTCGTGGCGGAACCCGTAGGATACCTGGTCGCGGACCGAATCCATATAGTTAATAAGGCGGAGTGCCTGCCTTTGATAGTAATCCGGGAAGACTATGGGGCCGTTGTCGGCATCGATGCGGTTCCACTTGACCGATGCGGGCTCCTGTCCCCAATCGAAGTATTGGGCGCAAACCGGTTGGCAAACCATCGACAAGGCAAAAAGGGTTGCCGCGATAAGATTACCCGAGGCCCTCATCCGCCCGCTTTTTTAACCTTATATCCCTCCTCGCACAATATGGAAATAACCCGGTCGCGGAAATCACCCTGCAAAAGTATCTCCCCGTCCTTGGCCGTACCGCCCACCCCGCACCTCGATCTGAGAAGAGCCCCGAGCTCTTTGAGTGACGCATCGCTTCCCCTGAAACCGCGCACGATAGTGGCTACCTTGCCCGCTTTTCGGCGCTCGAGCCACACGCGCAAATCCTGCCCGGAGACAAAAAGCGGCTCCCCTCCGTCTTTTTCGGCGGTATCGTATTCGAAATCAGGGTTAGTGGAAAAGACAACCCCGAGCCTGGATTTCCAGTCGTTGCCTGACATATCACAAAAAATATCGAGGCAAATATACGAAAATGTAATTGTATATCTGAAAAATATGAACATCCCCGCGGTCAGACACAAAGAAATTGGACTTTCATCCCGTCTGGACTATATTTGTATGTCGATTACAGATAAAATGAATAATAGCAGGGGAAGGTATTACAACCGCAAGTCGGGGGAAAAAGAGCCGCGCCGGCAAAAAGAACCCAAAAGGATCGGCGGGAACGGCACCCCGCCGGCTATGGCCGTAGACGGGATGGCGCACGCGCAAAAAAGGGACGGGCTGGAGCGGTTCCCC
>JAJBVJ010000117.1 GCA_020859875.1 Rikenellaceae bacterium | reverse complement strand
AAATATACCCCCACCGGGCCGCGCCGTTTCATGCCGCAGAGCCAGGGGATGCGCGATCTGGTGGCCAAGATGACACTGCTGCCCAACGAAGCGCTCGTGCGCGGAGCGGACATGGTGCTTCTGGACGATTCGATCGTCCGCGGAACACAACTCAAGGATAACATCTGCAAACTGGCCGATGCGGGCGGCGGCAAGGTGCATATCCGGATTGCGTGCCCGCCGCTGATATACCCATGCGTATTTTTGAACTTCTCCACCTCCCGGTCGACCTTCGACCTTATCACCCGCCGGATAATCAAGGAGATCGAGGGGACGGAGAACTTCACCGACGAGCTGCTCGGCCAGTATGCCGACCCGGATTCGGAAAAATATGCGGCTCTGGTGGAGGCGCTCCGCCGCCGGATAGGCGCCGATACCCTCCGTTTCCAGCGTCTGGACGACCTGGTGCGGGCCATCGGCCTTCCCAAAGAATCGCTGTGCACCCATTGCTGGGACAATTCGAGCCGGATGTAGTTCCCTTATTTTTTCGAGATACTTGTCGTGGACTCGTAGAGGTCTTTGCCGAGGGCGGGCCCGGGCGTGGGCATCGACGTATTGCCGCCGGGGTCGAAAATAGTATAGCGGGCCGTGAAACCGGGGAAGTCCTGATATTTTTCTAATTTAGTAGAGCAAGATATAGAATCATAAGGATTTAATTTCACGGTTATTGTAAAATATTTAATAAATCGCACTATGAAAAAATTATTTATCATGCTGGCTGCCGTCGGCTGCTGTGCTGCAAACGGCCAAACCGTCCACACCCTACCCCCTCTTCCGTACGCCACCGACGCACTGGAACCGGTAATGAGCCGGGAGACCCTCGAATACCACCACGGCAGACACGTACAGGCCTATGTCGATAACCTTAACAGACTGATCTCCGGCACCCCTTATGCCGATGCCTCGCTGGAGCAGATCACCATAACCGCCGACGGGGCAATATTCAACAACGGGGCCCAGATACTCAACCATATTATTTTCTTCGAAGGGCTGGCTCCCGAAGCCGCCGCATTGAAAACTCCCGCGGGAAGCCTTGCCGCGGCCGTTGACCGCGACTTCGGTTCATTCGACCGGTTCCGGGAGCAGTTCAATGAAAAGGCGGCGGGTCAATTCGGTTCGGGCTGGGCATGGCTTGTGTCGGATAATTCCGGCAAGCTGTCAATCCTTACCACATCCAATGCCGGGAATCCTCTGCGGGACGGTTACGTCCCCTTGCTCGGAATCGACCTGTGGGAACACTCCTACTATATCGACTACCGCAACCGTAGGGCGGAATATCTCGATAATATCTGGCGGATCGTCGACTGGGAAAAGATCGGCTCGCGTTATATGGCCCGTTAGACTAATATTCACCCCCACGCGTCAGGGCCGGTCTTTGCCGCGAGATAAAATCCGAACGACATTTATTCAATAGCCGCGCCTCGGGTCGCCACCGTAAAAAATGGGTTCCCCTTATATTAAAAACCCGGTCACTGGGGCGAGACCGGAATAGGATTCATGGAATAAACACTTATATGGTGGCTTTTCCCCGTTCAACGAACTGCAGGAAAAGCCGGGTACGAGAGTTAATCAGCGTAAAGAATTGCCGCAATCCGGATCGTTTTTTACGTGCGGCCCGGATAGTCACCACCCGGTATGATAATTCCTCAATTCCCGTCGGAGCGCCGCATGCCTCCCGCCGGTAAGGTCGTCGAGCAGACGGTGAAATTTCGGGCCGTGGTTCTTATGTAGGGTATGGCAGAGCTCGTGCAGCAGGATATAATCTATCAAATGGTCGGGCAGACGCATCAGGTGGAGGCTCAGCGATATGTCGTTACGGGGCGAACAGCTTCCCCACTTGCTGACGGTGTTGCGGACGGCGACCTTCCCGTATTTCAGCCCTGTACGGGCCGCGAGGGTCTCCAGACGCGGCGGAAGGTAAATTTTAGCCTCTTCACGCCAAGCCTCGCATATACCCTTCTTGATAGCCTCTTGCACGGGTACATCCTCCGTGTCCAGCCCCGCGTGATATATTACCGTGATTTTCCCGCCGCCGATCCGTACACTGGCACCGTCGCACTCCGTATCGGCGACCGCCACCAGTTCGTGGAAACGGGTATTATAGGGCGGAAGGATCGCAGCGGTGCGGGAGCGGTATCTATCGAGCGCTTTGGCGGCCCACCCCTTTTTGAGTTCCAAAAAATCCAACCCGCGCTCCACGGGCGTGCCGTAAGGTACCGTTAAACGGACGGTGCAGTCGGGCTTAACGGTGAGGCTGATGCGGCGGGCCCTGCGCGATACCGAAAGCCGTACTATTCCCAGGGCGGGATGTTCCAGCTCACGGCTTGTGGCCGCTTTACCGGATGGGGCGGCTCTTTTCTCCGGAACCGGTTTCGACCCCGAAGTCATACCGAATGGGTTTACGATCTTTCCGGCGGCCACTTCCCGATCATTTATTGCCGGCCCGGCAGCTGCCAGCGAACTCCACGAGGGCCTTCTCGGCATCCTGCGCCTTGCGGAAACCGAACTCGGAAACGATCTCCTGCATTACGGCGGCGATTTGGTCGTTACACGGGTTGCCGATGCTCCCTGCGTGGGTATGGTCGATGCGGCGGGAGGGTGAAAAGCTGCCGCTTTCGATCTGCTCCCCTACCGTGCGGTAGGCTTCCCGGAACGGTGTTCCCTCGAGCACCATATTGTTCACTGCCTCAACACTGAAAATGTAGTCGTATTTTTTTTCGTCGAGGATATCCTCCCGCACGGAAATGTTGCGGAGCATATACTCCGCCATACCGATACACTCCCTCAAGGTCGCTATCGCCGGGAAGAGCACCTCTTTGAGCAGCTGCAGGTCGCGGTTATAGCCCAGCGGAAGGTTGGATGCAAGGAGGGTTACCTGGTTGGGAAGACCCTGGAGCAGATTGCATTTGCCGCGCATGATCTCCCACACGTCGGGGTTTTTTTTATGCGGCATGATGCTCGATCCCGTGGTGAGTTCGGCCGGATATGATATAAAGCCGAAGTTCTGGCTGAGGTAGAGCACATTATCGCCCGCAAGGCGGGACAGGGTAGAGGCCACCGAGGAGAGGGCCTGAGCCACGATGCGCTCGGTCTTCCCGCGGCCCATCTGGGCGTAAACCACATTGTAGCACATCGAGTCGAAACCCAGAAGGTCGGTAGTCATCCGACGGTCGAGGGGGAACGATGAGCCGTAGCCGGCGGCCGAACCCAGGGGATTGCGGTTGCATACGCGGTAGGCTGCCAAAAGCATCCGCACATCGTCGGTCAATGCCTCGCCGTATGCCCCGAACCACAGCCCGAAAGAGGAGGGCATTGCCACCTGCATATGGGTGTAACCCGGCATGAGCACCTCGCGGTACTTCTCCGAGAGCTCTTGTAACAGAGCGAACAACCCGTTTATATCTTCACAAACAGCGGCTATCTCCCCGCGCAGGAAGATTCGCAGGTCGACCAACACCTGGTCGTTGCGCGAGCGCCCGCTGTGTATCTTCTTTCCGGCATCGCCAATGCGTTGTGTCAAAAGGCTCTCCACCTGTGAATGGACATCTTCGGTGCCCTCTTCTATCGCGAACCTCCCGGTGTCTATATCCTGGTAAATCCGATGGAGTTCCCGCTGGATCGGCCCGAGGTCTTCGTCCGCCAGCAGTCCCACCTTGTTGAGCATCCGCGTATGGGCCATCGAACCCAGCACATCCGCCCTTGCCAGAAGTAAGTCCATTTCGCGGTCGCGGCCAACGGTGAAACTGTCCACCGCCGCATCGGCATCGATATTCTTTTGCCAGAGTTTCATAGAAGTGAAATAATTTTAGTCCGGGACAATGGCCCCGGCCCGTTGTTATTTAAAAAGTCCGTTTCGTTGGTGTCCCGGACTAAAATCAGCGGATTTAAAATCCGCAATATTCGCTCTGTCCCCCTCCCTCCACCCCGGGTGAGGGTTTGCAGAGGCCTTACGGCCCCTGCGGGATTCATGCCCGAAGGGCGTTACGGTTCCGGAACAAAGGCCCGGCCGCCCCGTATAACCGCTTTGCGGGCAGTTCCGCATAAGGGCCTGCGGCATCCCGCGGAATTACTGCTCCGGGAGTTCGAGCAGGCTACCCAGCAACCGGGTATAAATCTCGATCCCTTCCCGTATTTCGTCGAGGCGGACATATTCGTCCGCGCTGTGGGA
Organism: Rikenellaceae bacterium; assembly: GCA_020859875.1. Taxonomy (GTDB): domain Bacteria; phylum Bacteroidota; class Bacteroidia; order Bacteroidales; family Rikenellaceae; genus WRDF01. Next base: position 5,315 of record JAJBVJ010000117.1, on the reverse strand, counting down.
GCGGGTGCTCTCGCCGGGCCCGATCTTCATGGACGGTACATCGAGAAGGGCCTGGTCGGATGTGGTGGGGGAACCGAATGTGGTAAGCCCCAAATCCAGACCTGCCCGCACGGCCCGGTGCGAAGGGTCGATAAAGGAGGGTTTGAGCCTGACCGAACGGGGCGTCACCCTGCTTTTGAGATTCCGGCGCACCGTTTCCACCACCTCTTCGTTGGTATATTTGTCCGTGACCCTTATATCGACCGTAAAACTGCACTGGGCCGGAACCACATTATGCTGCGACCCGGCATTAATTACCGTGACGCTCATTTTAACCTCTCCGAACAGGTCGCTCTTCTGCGGGAAACGGTAGTTTCTCAGCCAATTTATATCCTCCAGGGCCTTATATATGGCATTTTCGCCCTCCTCCCGGGCGGCATGTCCGGCCCGTCCCTCGGCCAGGCAGTCCAGCACCACCAGACCCCTTTCCGCGATGGCCATCTGCATTCCCGTGGGCTCCCCTACAATGGCAAAATCGAGGGGAGGAAGGTCTGTAAGGATACTTTCGACCCCCCCGTGGCCCGAAATCTCCTCTTCGGCGGTGATCGCCAGGCAGAGGTTATAGGCCATCGCGTCGATGTCGTAAAAGTCGAGGAAGGCCGAACAGAGCGAGACGACGCTCGCCCCCGCATCGTTGCTTCCCAGGCCGTAAAGCCGCCCACATTCGATCTCCGGTTTGAAGGGATCGCGGGTATAACCCGGGTTGGGCTTTACCGTATCGTGGTGGGAATTGAGAAGAATCGTCGGTTTCGAGGGGTCGAAGCTGCGATTAAGGGCCCAAACGTTGTTACCCTTTTGCCGTATGTCGCTCACCCCGTGGGCCGAAAGGAAACTGGAGACGATACCGGCCGTGACCTCCTCCTCCCGGCTGAACGATGGGGTTTCGATCAGCCGTGCGAGCAGGGCGACCGCATTCTCGTGTAATATGCCGGTATCTTTATACATATGTTTGGTACTATTTTAAGCGCCGTGAACTCTCCCAGGCTCTTTTGCGCGCCTCTGGCGCACGGCTTCGAAAAGGATTACGGCGGCCGCGGCCGATACGTTCAGCGAGCCTATGTCCCCCCGCATGGGAATCGCCGCCCGGCTGTCGCACAATTTAAGCACTTCTTTCGATATTCCCGCATCTTCGCTCCCCATGACGATGCAGACCGGGCGGTCGAAGTCGGCCTCGTATAGCGTCCCGTCTCCCTTTTCGGTCGCTGCCACGATCCCGTAGCCGTGATTGATAAGGGTCTTGAGGGTATTGCGGATGCTTCCCACGCGGCACACGGGGATGCGCGTGAGCGCTCCCGCCGATGAACGGACGGCATCGGAGGTCACCGGTGCTGAATTTTTGAGCGGCACGATCAGACCGTGAGCCCCGGCACAGTAGGCGCTTCGGGCGATAGCCCCGAAGTTCCGCACGTCGGTCACTCCGTCGAAGAGGATCACCAGCGGGGTCTCACCTTCCGGGATGCCGTCGATAATGTCGTGAAGCTCCGTATATCCGATGGCGGCAATCCGCGCCACGACCCCCTGGTGGTTGCCGCGGGTGAGCCTGCCGAGTTTTTCGACGGGCACTTCCTGCGTATCGATCCTCTGCCGTCGGCACAGTTCGCGCAGTTCGGTAAGGAGTTGTCCGTCCGCCCCCTTGCGGAACCAAACGCGTTCGATCTCCCTGCCTGCATTCACCGCCTCTATTACCGGCCTTATCCCGAAAATTATATTGTCCATACTTTCTATCTTTTATTGTTCACCGGTCAGTATCTCCAGTTCGTAACTGGCCTTCTCCCACTCGTGCAAATCGACCTCCAGCCTGCGCTTCAGGTCGTTGTATTTTTCGAAGACCGCCACATCGCCCAGGTCGATGCCGTGGGCTTCGGGATCGGCCATCTTCGCGTCCCATTCGGCGATCTGCGATTCCAGCCCGGCAATATTCTTTTCGAGCTTCTCTATTTCCACGCGCACCCGGCGAACCTGTTTTTCGGTCTCCTTGCGCTGACGGTACCCGGCCTTCCCGGTTTGGGACGGCCCGGAGAAGTCGGACTTTGCCGAAGATGCGGGCGCGGGCGCGGTGTCTTTGCGTTCGATCTGGGCCATGGTCTCCAGCTTCCTCTTTTCGAGGAAATACCATATCCCGCCAAGGTACTCCCTTACGGCCCCGTCCCGGAATTCGTAGACCTTGTCTACCAGCCCGTCGAGGAATTCGCGGTCGTGCGACACCACCACCAGCGTACCGTCATACTTCGAGAGGGCGTTCTTTAGAATATCTTTCGAGCGCATGTCCATATGGTTGGTCGGTTCGTCCATCACCAGCAGGTTATGCGGGGAGAGCATCATCCGTGCCATGGCAAGGCGGGCCTTTTCGCCTCCCGAGAGCACCTTCACCTTCTTATCGATGTCCTCGCCCCGAAAGAGGAACGCACCCAGGATGTCGCGCAGACGGGTGCGGATATCGCCCACGGCGACCCGGTCGAGGGTGTCGTAGACCGTCGCCTCGCCGTCCATCAGATCGTCCTGGTTCTGGGCATAATAGCCCGTGTCGATATTGTGGCCCATCCGGATCGACCCTTCGGTGGGCTCCAGCTGGCCGACCAGCATCCGGGCGAAGGTGGTCTTTCCCTCTCCGTTCCGCCCCACGAGGGCTATCTTCTCGCCCCGTTCGATCACGAAGTCGGCGCCGCTGAAAACGTGCTTGGCCCCGAAAGATTTGCCGGCCTCTTTTACCTCTGCCACGATCTGCCCCGAGCGGGGAGCGGGCGGGAACTTTATATTCAGCCGGCTGGTATCCTCCTCGTCCACCTCGATCCGTTCCAGCTTCTCGAGCTGTTTTACGCGCGACTGCACCTGGTTGGATTTGGTCGGTTTATAGCGGAACTTCTCGATAAATTCCTCAGTCTTTTCGATGAGCCTCTGCTGATTGGCCCAGGCGGCCATCTGCTGCCGGCGCCTCTCGGCCCGTAGCTCCGCATAGCGGCTGTAGGAGGCCTTGTAATCGTATATCTTTCCGAGCGAAATTTCTATCGTGCGGTTGGTGACGTTATCCAAAAATGCCCTGTCGTGAGAAATGAGCACAACGGCCCCCGGGTAGTCCAGCAGGTATGACTCGAGCCATTGGATGCTTTCGATATCGAGATGGTTGGTGGGTTCGTCCAGAAGGAAGACATCCGGCCGGCGAAGCAGCAGCTTGGCAAGCTCGATGCGCATGCGCCACCCCCCGCTGAATTCGCCGGTGGGACGGTCGAAGTCTTCCCTGCGGAAACCCAGCCCCAGAAGCGTCTTTTCGATCTGCGCTTCGCGCTGGTCGCCGCCGAGGATGTGGTAGCGGTCGGTGGCATCGTTGAGACTGTGGAGCAGTTTTTCGTAATCCTGGCTCTGGTAGTCGCTGCGCTCGCTTATATCCTTTGTGAGTTCGGCGATCTGCTTCTCGAGCTGCAGAACCTCCGTGAAGGCCTTTGCCGTCTCCCGGGCGAGCGAGGTGGTATCGGCCACCTTTATCTGCTGGGGGAGGTACCCGATCGTTACCCCCGGGTTCCGGGTGACCGCCCCGGCGGCGGCGGGCTGCTCGCCGGTCAGCACCCTGAGAAGAGTGGTCTTACCGGCGCCGTTCTTACCGACGAGCCCCACGCGGTCGCGCGGGTTGACCAGGAAGGAGACCTCCCTGAAAAGGTCCCACCCACCGAAACTCACCGTTAAGTTATCTACCGAAATCATCCCGTGTTCAGGCGTTGAGTATTTTGAGTATTTCCCCCGCAGGGTCATCCGCACCGAATACGGCATACCCGGCAACTACCACGTCGGCTCCGGCGCGGAATACTTCCCCGGCATTGGAAGCGTTTATACCCCCGTCCACCTCTATCAGCGTTGAGGTGCCGGCAGCATCTGTCATCCGCCTGAGTTCCATTATTTTACGGGTACTCCCTTCGATATAGCTTTGCCCCCCGAAGCCGGGTTCGACGCTCATCAGAAGCACCACGTCCGCATATTCCAAAAGCCCCTCGAGCACCGATACGGGGGTGGCGGGCTTTATCGAGATTCCGGACTTTACACCCAGACCGCGTATCTCCCGCAGAGCCGCGGCGGGATCGTCCACCGCCTCGAAGTGGATGGTTACCAGATCGGAACCCGCCCGGACGAACCGTTCGGCGTAACGCATGGGCCGGGTTATCATAAGGTGTACGTCGAGGAATTTTCGCGTCGCCTGCCGGATAGCCTTCAGCACGGGGAACCCGAAGGAAATATTGGGCACGAACACCCCGTCCATAACGTCGATGTGAACCCACTCGGCGGCACTTTCGTCCACCAGCCGTGTGTCACGCTCCAGATTCCCGAAGTCCGCCGAGAGCATCGACGGGGATAATATCCTATGTTTGCCCATGATCCTGCAAAGATATGGTAAATATTCCGTTCTTCTTTAATAAAGAGGGGCCGGAAAACCTCACCACAGCTTTCTCACTTTGCGGCGGATAAGGATCGTCGTTACGGCCGTCGAAAGGAGCACGAGGGCGACCCCGAGCAATACGGTCGGAAGGAATCCGCCCGGGGTGTATCCCGGCATAAACCCGGAAAAGACCGGAAGATAGCTTCCACGAAGCAGCCGAACGGCTGCCAGCGAAGCCAAAAGTCCGCCGGCATTCAACCAGAGTGTCATGCGGATATAGGGGCCGGAGACCTGGCGGGGGGAGAACCCCAGCAGCATCAGATCGCGCAGCTTGTCGGAATTTTTTTGCAGTATCAGAAATATACCCAGGATCAAAAGGAAGAAGGCCAGCAGGGTAATTACCAGCCCCACGGCTATCACGATTGCGGTAATTACGCGCAGGAAAAAAGCCCCCGTACCGCGGCCGGCATTTTCGCCTTCCGTCTCGTAACCCTTCGAGGTGAGATAACGGGCCAGTTCGTCCGACGAGGCGTCGGTCACTTCGGCAATCACCCGCGAAACGGACGGGGTTTTTCCGCCTCCGAATACACCGTTCGACCACTCCATGAACTCCTGCGGGACGAGGATCGTATTGAGCCTGTCGGAAAAGCCGACGATCACCCCCGTGAAGTTCTCCCTTCGGAAATTCCCCGCTAAGGAGAGGTCTATGGAAACCGCCCCGAAAAGCTCCTCCGATACCTGCGGCAAACCCTGCGATCGGGAGAAGCCGTAATTATAGAGGTTCAGGTAGTTGCGCGGGATTATTATCGGGATCATCCGCCCGAGGGTATCGAGCCTCCAGACGTCGCTTCGTACATCGAGAAATCGGTCGGGCACCGATTCGAAGAAAAGGTAGGTGCTCATCCCCATATCC
>JAJBVJ010000059.1 GCA_020859875.1 Rikenellaceae bacterium | reverse complement strand
GGAAAAAATTTCTTACGTGCTCCTTCGCTCATTCGGCGGTACGCCGGAGGGCCGGAGCCTACCGGCGGCCTAAGAGAAAATCACTTATACGACTTGCCTATCCCCGCCGGAGGGCCGTTGGCCTTCGGCGGTCGGAGCACAGTATAAATCTATCTTGGTCCGTCTGTACGGAAGGCTATTCTCTTTATTCGTTTTTCTTTATCTTGAAAAATATTTCAGGGTGCTCTAAAATAAACCAATAAAATCCGCATGTAAGGAAAAACCACATAACGTAGTCTTCTAATGTCGATGATTCCCTGAAAAAGATTTCCCTGATCAACCAAAACCAGGCATAGAAATTTCCAGCCAAGACATATATTCTTTTCAACCAAAGTATTATTACCGGCTTTAAGATATCTTCAATTTCTTTATAATCGTCAAGATATGCCATATTGTTTGAATAATAAGTCATCTACACCTTCCTCACCGCCCGGAAATCCGCTCGGCGGTCGTCCGGGTTCTCGCAGTCGATGCCGTAGCCCGTTTCCATGACGGTGTTCATGTCGCCTCGGGCGTCTTCCCGACGCACCTCGGTAAGGGTTCGGGCGGCGGCCTTGCCGTCTTCGACCGCACGGGCTATCTCTTCGGGCGAGGGTTCGCGGCCGAGGGTCTGCGCCAAAATACCCAGTCCCCAGGCGTAGGCGTGGGCGGGATAGCTTTCATGGACTTTGTCGAGTTCCCTCTCGAAGGCCGTTATATCTGCAAACCGCCCCTTTTCGAGCATGTCCACAAGACGTTCCATTTCCGCCTGGGGAAGATACATTCCCGCGGCATCTATCCATCGGCGGCAAAAGGCCCGGCCCTCGTTGCGGCCCGTAGCCAGCACAGCCCCTATTGCCGCGGTGGCGGCCGTCTCGTAGAGCTGCAGTCCCCTTTTGAGTACCACGTGTTTTATACGTATACGGTTGTAATTATGGGTTTCGATCCCTTCCCGCTGGGAGAGCCTTCGGCAGATTCCGATGGCGGTCATTATTTTGTCTCCCAGGTAGGGGTTATGTTCGCTGTGGTTTATGCGGTCTTTGAGGCTCTCTTTGCGGCGGTCGCGGGCGGGCCACTTTTCCAGGTCGCGGTGGGTGCCGTAGCTGCGCAGGTTGGCACCCGGGTGGAGGGACGACCGCCCCGAGTCCTCTATAAGGTAGGAGAAGGGGAGGCCCGAGGTGTCGTGGTGACTGGTATGCTTGCCGATCACCACCGTAAAGGCCCCTTCGCGCGATGGGAGCATGATATAGGAATTGCTGCCGAATTTGCACCCCCGCTCATGAATCCCCTGGTGGACGGCACCCGCCTTAAAGAGGTGGTTGCTCTGGTTGGAGCCGCTGCCGGCGTTGAAAAAGAGAAAGTAGCCGGCGATCAGCAGGGAGGAGCGGTGGTGCGACACCGTGAAGGGCCCTGCGAATACCGAGGCCGCCTCTCCTCCGCCCATTTCGCTGTTGGCGAAAAAGAGGGAGTGGGCAGCCATAAAGCCGCTTTCGAGCCGGCAGGCCTGGCCTATAAAGCAATGGCTTACCGACACCCCGTCTGTAAGCCGCGAGCCTTCCATGCAGATGAAGCGGTCGGCGATCACACCCGTTCCTATGTGGGAAGGCTCCTGCGGGGTGCTGTTCACTGTGCCTTCCCTCAGTTGCGAGGCCCCTTCGATAAGCGCCGCGGGGCCGATGTCGACATTAATTATTTGTCCGCAGCCCGATATTACCGCGCCGTCCCCGATCCGGCACCTGTCCGACCGGACGCTTTTGCAGTAGTCCTCTATAAGCGAGCAGAGGGCCTCGACGGCCTTCCAACGGTGCCTGTACATGGCGATTATATATGCCGCCTGGGCCGAAAGGCCGTCGAATATGGGAACTTCCCGGCCCCCGGCCTCGTTGATCGTGCGAACGGGTGTGCCGTTGCCGAAGGTGCTCTCCCCGGTGCATGCCACCATGCCGGTATTCTCTATGACCACACCGCTGCCCAAATGGGCATTGGCGATGTAGCCTCCGATGTTGTCTATCAGACAGTTGTCGCCGATGGTGGTGTCGATCAGCGTGGAATCGTATAACCCCGTGCGGCGCTTTATCCCGTTGCGGTCGGTGATATATTTCCCGCACTCCCCGATGCGGACTTCGCCCGAAAAGGTACATCCGCGGATCGCCGTAAGGTCGGTGCCTGGTTTTATCAGAACGGTGTTCCAGTCGGCGGCGGTGTTGCCCGCCCGGGAGAGAATTTCTATCCCGGCATCCGATGGAGGGTTGTATCGGTCGGTCATGGGTCAGGGAGGTTTGGCCGGCAAAGTTAATATTAAGGCAAAATAAATTCGAACTTACACCGTTAACGTTTATATTTGCATCTGTATTTCATCACGGCGGCATCGAATTTAATGAAAAAAGACATAATGAAAAATTTTTTCCTGATTCTCATCCCTGCTTTATTGCTTATTCCCTCCTGTATGAACAACGATTCGGTCGAACCTTCGGTGGTCGAGCCGGGCGTGCGGATATACGATAAGGCCAAAGTGCAGGCCGACCTCGATATGGATCCCATGGTGCTGGCCCTGAAGCTCAATACGCTGATAGCCACAGCTGATGCCGAAGGAAAAAGCTACGCGGACGTGGAGGTCAATATCGGCGGCGACGGCAGTGAAGACGGCGAGGATGAAGAGTGGGTAAACCTCATGGAGCGTCTTTTCGGCACCGGGTGCGAAGTGATCCGCTCGGGGAACGAATGGACTCTCGATTTCCGGTCTACGACGGCTGCCGAGAAGGAGCGGTATTACCGCTCGGGAGATATAACGATAGACACCGACGGATGGATGCTCGACGAGCTGGACGAGAACCGAAGCTGGGAGGTCACGGTTCCCAGCGAGGGTTACGATGTTGTATATACCTCGGGCAGGGTGAAATATATTAGCAGGTTCGACCGCTATACTATAACGGGTACCTCCGCCGCCAACAACTGGACGGTGGAAGGTTACTCCACCGCCTACTACGACGGTTACGAGCAGTATGCATCCCGGTGGCCTTTCCGCTACGAGGTGACCATGCCCGGCGACGGCACTTTTCACTGGGACGATATGTTCATGTCGACGATCATGGTGAGCGGTGAGGGCGAGGGGGTGCCGGTATATGCCGACTACAATGTGAAATATACCGCCAAAGATCTCAAATACAAGCCCCGCTGCTACCTGTGGTATATTTTCGGCGGAGTGGAATACGTGCAGGTGGAACGATCCGAGTTCACCGAGGAGGAGATGCCGGACACCCGGGTGAAATATACCTGGTTCGATGCCTCCAGCAGCGGCACCTGCTACCTGTCGCTTATAATATCCTACAACGGCTATTCGGTCAACGGATAGCCCTTCGGCCTCAGGAGTGAATATACGGGAACAGACCGCCGGCCCGGCGGTCTGTTTTTGCGGGTGGCTGCAGGGGCCCTTTGCGAAAAAATGACGATATTTGCATATTTCGAAATCCGGAAGTATAAATATAAACGAACAGTAAGATGTTGAAGGAAGCAGACAGGCCGAAAGTGGCAGACCTATTAAGGAGCGCAGAGCGCGGGATCGAGGTGACCGTAAAGGGATGGGTGCGAACCAAACGCGGAAATAAGAACGTGGCGTTCATCGCCGTGAACGACGGCACGACGATCGATAATATACAGGTGGTTGCCGACGTGGCTTCTTTCGACGAGGGGCTCCTGCGCTCGGTCACCACCGGCTCCTGCGTAAGGGTTGTGGGAACGCTGGTGGACAGTCTGGGTTCCGGCCAGCCGGTCGAAGTCCAGGCCAAAGAGATTGAAATATACGGCGGCGCCGACCCGGAGACCTATCCTCTGCAGAAGAAGGGCCACACGCTGGAGTTCCTGCGCGAGATAGCGCACCTGCGTCCCCGCACCAATACCTTCGGCGCCGTATCGCGCATAAGCCATGCGATGGCCTACGCCATCCACAAATATTTCAACGACCGCGGGTTCTACTACCTCCACACCCCGCTCATTACCGGCAGCGATGCCGAGGGAGCCGGAGCCATGTTCGAGGTCACGACACTCGACATCTCGAACCCGCCCCGCACGGAGGACGGCCGGGTGGACTACTCGCAGGATTTCTTCGGCAAGCAGTGCAACCTCACCGTCTCGGGACAGCTCGAGGGCGAAGCGGGTGCAATGGCCCTTTCCAGGATATATACCTTCGGGCCTACCTTCCGGGCCGAGAATTCCAACACCCCGCGGCATCTGGCCGAGTTCTGGATGATCGAGCCCGAGATGGCCTTCTACGAGCTGGAAGACAATATGGACCTTGCCGAAGACTTTTTAAAATACCTGATCCGCTACGCCCTGGACAACTGCTCGGGCGATCTGCAGTTCCTGGGCAAGATGTACGACGAGGGTTTGATCGAGCGATTAAAATTTGTCGTTGACAATGACTTCGTTAGGCTCGACTACACAGAAGGGGTCAGGATATTGCAGGAAAGTGGTATGAAATTTGAGTTCCCGGTGAGCTGGGGTTCGGATCTGCAGAGCGAGCACGAACGCTACCTGGTGGAACGACACTTTAAAAAACCCGTGATATTGATAAACTATCCTAAAGAGATAAAAGCGTTTTACATGAAACAGAACGCAGACGGGAAGACCGTCCGCGCGATGGACGTTTTATTCCCCAAGATAGGCGAAATTATAGGCGGCTCCGAGCGCGAGACCGACCTCGGGATATTGCAGTCGCGGATGGCCGACTTCGGCATCCGGCCCGAGGATATGTGGTGGTACCTCGACCTGCGCCGTTACGGATCGGCACCGCACAGCGGTTTCGGGCTGGGATTCGAACGCCTGCTTCTGTTCGTAACGGGCATGACCAATATCAGGGATGTGATCCCATTCCCCAGGACTCCCAAGAGCGCAGAGTTTTAATCGGCCCGGCCCGGGTCGCCATAGTCCGGTTATTGGGAGTCGTATTTGAAGATAGAGTGTGAACGAACGGTAAGTGTAGATAAGTACAATTTCCTTAATCGATAGACGTAAGATGTCAGCAATAAGCCAGAAGCAGGTTCAGAAACTCCTGCAAAAACTCTCGCCGCAGCAGATCCAGATGATCAAACTGCTGGAACTGCCTACTATCCAACTCGAACAGCGGATAAAACAGGAGATAGAAGAAAACCCCGTACTGGAGGAAGAAGCCGTCAGCCAGGAGGCCAAGGAAGAGGAGGAGCAGAAGGAGGAGGTGACCATGGACGATTTTTTGAACGACGACACCCCGAGTTACCGCTACCATGCCAACAACTTTTCGCGCGACGACAAACCCTATAACGTATACATCACCCGCGGACGTTCGCTCAGCGAATCGCTCGAGGAGCAGATAGGCTTCCGCAGCCTCTCCCCGAGGCAGGAGGGGCTGGCCAAGTACCTTATCGGAAGCATCGAGGAGGACGGTTATCTGCGCAGGGAGCTCTCGTCCATTGCCGACGACATTGCATTCAGCCTCGGAGTGGAGACCACCGGGGAGGAGCTCGAAGAGATCCTTAAAGAGATACAGCAGCTGGAACCGGCAGGGGTAGGGGCCCGCACGCTGCAGGAATGCCTGCTGCTGCAGCTGGGCAGCCGCCCGCTAAATACGCCGGCCCGCAAACTGGCCAAAAAGATACTCTCCAACTATTTCACCGAGTTTTCCAAAAAGCACTACGAGAAACTGCGGTCCCGGCGGGGGGTGGGCGAGGACGAATTCCGCGATGCCATCGAAGAGATCATCAGTCTCTCCCCCAAACCCGGCAACCTGCATAACGAGGGGGGGAACGACGCCCTGCCCTATATTATTCCCGATTTCATCCTGGACAACAGCGGCGAAGAGCTGGAACTGCGGCTCAATGCCGGCACGGTTCCCGAGGTGCGCGTGAGCCGCCGGTACATGGAGATGATGCAGGAGATGGCCGGATCGGGCGGGGTCGCCAAGCGCGAAGAGGACAAGGAGACGATCCAATTCGTAAAGAGTAAGATAGACTCGGCCAAATGGTTCATATCGGCGATCAAGCAGCGGCAGGATACACTCATGCGTACTATGACCGAGATATTCAACTACCAGAGGGGATATTTCGAAGACGGCGACCTGGGCAAGCTGCGCCCCATGATCCTCAAGGATATCGCCGACCGCACGGGGCTCGACGTTTCGACCATATCGCGGGTGGTCAACAGCAAATATATCCAGACCCATTTCGGGATAATCCCCCTCAAGCAGCTCTTTTCCGAGGCGATGCACACCGACAGCGGCGCGGAGGTGTCGTCGTACGAGATAAAGAACATCCTTTCGGAATGTATCCGCGACGAAGACAAGCGCAAGCCGCTTACGGACGAGGTGCTGATGGACATCCTCAACGAAAAGGGTTACCAGATCGCACGCCGCACTGTGGCAAAGTACCGCGAAATGCTCGGGATTCCCGTGGCACGGCTGCGCAAGGAGATCTGACGGGCGTCCCCCCGGCCCTTCATACGGCTGCTTATTAAGATAAATAGTCCCAAAAAGAGTACCTTTGCCCAATGGTCGGAGAATCAACCCGGGCAAGGCTGCCCCTCGTGTCGGTACCGATGCCCGTATACAATTGTGTGGGAGTATCTTTCTGCCGCTATCGGGAGTGTACCGGGCAGACGTTCGCAGACATGGAGCTTGTCATAGTAAACGACTGTTCCACAGACCGGAGCGCCGCCGTCATCGATTCTTATACCGATCCCCGCATCGTTATCGTCCACAATGAATCCAACATGGGTATCGCGGCTTCCATGAAGAAGGGTGCCGCAGTATGCCGGGGCCGCTACATCGCCGCATGGGCAGGGACGACCTTTGCCATCCCCGACGCCTCGAGCGCCAGGTGGCTTTTATGGAAGCCCATCCGCAGATCGGTGTACGCGGAACCGGGGCCGGGAGGATCGACCGGCTTGGCAGGCCCGCCGGGAAGATGCGAAACATTGTGCGAGACGGCGAAATAAAGATCGATCTGCTTTTTTCGGTGCTTTTTTTCCCATCTATCGGTTATGCTCCGCGCCCGGCTGCTCGAAGAGAATCCCTACGATCCGGCATATACAAGGGCGAGGACTACGAACTATGGACTCGCTTCGCCCCCAAAACCGGGATGGCGAACCTTCCCCGTCGCCTGTTTTTTGACCGGTGGCATACGAATAATGTTTCGGTAACCGGTAAGGCCGGAAGCTCGCCCGGCTTGGCATCGAGGCGAGCGAGCATAAGCTCGACCTACACCGGCAGACCTTCCACAACGGTGTCGAAACCGTTTGCGATACTACCGATCCGGCGGAGCTCGGACGGTGGTGCCGTAAAAAATAGAGGCAAACCGGAGGGCACGAATTTACGACCGAGCCATGCTGAGAGCTTACATTTGGAACAGATGGATTATTTTCTGCCTCGAAACGGGAAATATCACCCGAATTTTCTTCCCGCCCCTGGCATCGATCGATCCCGCCGTATTGTTCTATCTCGTGCGTTTCGTTACCTACTTTGCCGGAAAAAGAGGTTATGGTCGTCGGCCCAAAGATGTATGGACTAAAATACCGGCCGTCTGCCTGCCTGAAACCTGACCTTTCCATGCATTAGGTTTTTTCCCTACCGGCTCGCCTAATTAAGTGCCAGGTTCTTGCTTCGGCACTTTTTGTCTTGATACAACCGACGCAGCGGAGCGAAGGCTGCCGAGTATTACTCGGAGCAGCCTGAGCCGCAAGGAGGAAAAGGAACTTAAAAAGTACCAAAAAAAATCAAGGCCTGATTGTCGGTTTTTCGTCTGTAAAACCTGCGGCCGGAAGCTAAAGCCTCTACACTCGGTTTATGCGAAGACCGCATAAACCTCAAACACATTAGGGCTTTTTAACGCTTCCTTCCCCTTGATTTTATAGACACCGACAAAGGGCCGTTTGGCCTTCGGCGCTCGGCCTGACCTAATAACAAGATCTCCCTTTCGGCGAAACCGGTCGCAGCAAGAGCAAAGCCAAACGACGAACGAAGCGGGAGTAGAGACTGCTCGCAGGCTCGATCCCGCAAGGAGGAGGAAGACCGAAGGTCAAATAATCCCGCCGTTTTTAGCCAAAGCAGGAATCAAGTTGCGTGAGGGAGATCACCCGACGGATGAGCGAGGGGGGAAAACGAGCGAAGATCGACTTTTGACGAGCAAGGAGGAGGAAGACCGAAGGTCAACAAATCCGCCATTTTAGCTGTATCAGTGGAAAGAATTCGCGAATAACAGCTAACTCACCACACCGTTACCTTCCCTGCCGTCATTTCGGTTCCTTTGCGGGATAGAGGGCCATCCGGCGGAAGGAGAGGGGAAAGCCTCCGTTGGACATCAGTGCATCCAGTCCCAGATTGCCGTCCTTGCCGCGGCTAAATTCGTAATCGTCGAGCGAGACGCTCATCCAAGCGGAGGTAAGCCTGCGGCCCCCGACCCCGAGGGGTTCGTCCTTCAATAAAAGGGTACTGTTTTCTACCACGCCTCCCCCGCCGCCGCGCAGTCCGCTCACCGGATCGGTCAGGCGCCCGAGCTCTTTGCTGTTCCGGTCGTAATATCCGAACGAATATTCCGACTGGTTGGCACCGGTATCGAGCGTAAAGGAGAGCCTTTGGCCCCGGCCGTAAACCTCCGCAACGGGCATTAGCCCCTCGAGACATATATTGCGGTGGACACTGCGCGGGATGCGGACGTGGCCTATACGGAGAGCCTCCGGGGTGAACTGCACATCCCCCAGGCCCCGTATCACCGGGAGCCCGATTATTCCCTCGATCGAGTAGCCTATCGGGGAGAAGTCCAGATGAGAGTCGTCCATTACGATGAATACGGCATTGCGGACGGCGATGCCCGATATATCCATCAGCGGGGCGTGGGCCAAAGCACACTCGATCCGCAGGCCGGTAGCCGTCCCCACCTCGATCTTCGAGGCGGCCATCCCGAGGCCCATCGACCGTGCCGCCGAGCAGCTTACCGTCGAGAAGTTGGCCCCGGTATCGACGATGAAATTTCCGGTGTGGCCGCCGCTTTCGACCTTGGCGGTCAGGTGGCCCAGATGGGTTTTTACGAGCGGTATCCGGCGGACGCCGTTTGGTTCTATTATCTGGGGCGGCACATCCTTCAACGCCCGGCACAGCATCAGATTATTTCGAGCCTCTTCGATCTCTTCGGAATCCATACCCTGCCGGTGCAGGCCCAACAGTTTGCGGTAATCCGCCGCGGCCGCCCGGTAGCGAAACCTTCTGAGGCGGTCGAGGGCCGAAATGTAGATCATCTCCCCCGCATCCTCGTCCCGCTCGCCGTACAGGGATAAAAACCTTTCAGCCGCCCTAAGGGAGAGGTAATCGCTGCCGAAAAGGTTATGGAACACTGCCTGCCACAACAGCCCGTGCCTGGGGGATAGATTCCCGCACTCTGCCAGGTATTTGTCCCTCAGTGCGAAATAATCCTTCACCCGTGCCAACTCTTCGAGCCCGCGGTGGGTGCTCTCGCTGCACTCCTTTTTTACCATAGGGTAAAAAT
>JAJBVJ010000127.1 GCA_020859875.1 Rikenellaceae bacterium | reverse complement strand
GCAAGGAGGAGGAAGACCGAAGGTCATCAACCCCGCCGTTTTTAGCCGGAGCAGGAAGGAAGTTGCGTGAGGGAGATCACCCGTAATATCGTGTATGGAGGGAACCGACGCAGGAGCGAGAGCCCGAGGGCTCGCACTCAAGGCCGAGCGACAAGGAGGAAGGGCGAAGCCCAACTAATGCCTCCCGGAAGTTGGCGCCTGCTCCGGCGCGGCGGTGTCTTTTTGCTCCACTTTTTGGACACTCAAAAAGTGGGAAAAATAACCTTCTTTAATTGCTATTTCGTCGCATACTACACCACCACAATATCCCCGTGCAGGTTTTTCTCATCCACTGCTTAACCAGATGGCCACCCCTGCCGGCAGCCTGATTCCGGTTTAGCGTCTTCGGCACCCGGCCTGATGCCCGAAAACAATTTTAACTTCCTGTTGCATATTTGGAAATATCTGAAAATGTTATACCTTTGCAACCCCGTACAGGAATCTCTTACGAGAACCCAGGAGTCCGTAACATTCCGTACGTTAACGCAAAGCGCACATTTACAATGGATAATCTTATCAGGATCGCCCAGGAGGCGATGTGGGAAAAGAAGGAAGTACCTTCTTTCAAAAGTGGAGACACTATCACGGTTTCGTACCGTATCATCGAGGGTAACAAGGAAAGGGTACAGAGCTTTCGCGGCGTAGTTATCCAGATCAAGGGAACGGGTGTGACAAAGATGTTCACCATCCGTAAAATCTCGAACGGCATAGGCGTGGAGCGCATATTTCCGCTCTATTCCCCCCATATCGACAGCATCGAGGTCAGTAAGAGGGGTGTGGTGCGCCGCGCCAGGATCTATTACCTGCGCAACCTCACGGGTAAGAAGGCTCGCATCAAGGGGAAACGTATGCCCGTTAAAAAAGATTAAGCCGATCACAGCAATATACAGACTGCCGCCTTCCCTTCCGGAGGGCGGTTTCTTTTCGGGGGCGGTAGCCGGTGATGCGCAATATACTTACCGGCCGGTGGGTAAAAAGTCCTATTTTTTCATGCCTCCTTTCCCGAAATGCCGCCCCGCGGCGGGACGGGGTCGCGGCTCTGAAAAATTAATCGTTATATTTGCTTGGCACTAAGAAATAATGTCCTAACATTTATCCGATGGTACTGAAGATACTCCTCGTTATTTCGGTCATACTGCAATTGGTAGCCGCGATAATTTCCGTCCGCCTGATGACAAGGACGAAATACAACCTCTCGTGGATACTGTTCACGGTGGCCCTCACCGCGATGGTGGCGACGCGGGCCGCGGAATTCGCCGAGGTGGTTTGGGACAAGGTGTTCAACGTCCCGCAGTATTTTTTCGTCTGGATGGGTGTGCTCACTTCGCTCTGCTTTGCCGTTGGGATCTTTCTGGTTCGCAAGATATTCAACTGGATCGACCGCATCAACCACCAACAGAGGCTCACGGAGAAAAGGATACTCAATACCGTCCTGCGTACCGAGGAGAAAGAGAGGCTTCGCTTTTCCAAGGAGCTTCACGACGGACTGGGCCCTTTGCTATCGTCGGCCAGGATGTCGCTTTCGGCGCTCGACAAAACCGCTATGGGCAACGCAAACAGGGAATTGCTCGACAATACCAATTACGTCATCGAGGAGGCTATCCGTTCGCTCCGGGAAATATCGAACAACCTGAGTCCCCACATCCTCAACGATTTCGGGCTGGGTCGCGGGGTCGGCAATTTCATAAACAAACTCCCCTCGAAAGGCAGTTGCAGTATCGATTTCGAAACCAATCTCAAAAACGAACGTTTCGATACCGACGTGGAGGTGATCCTATACAGGGTGATCTGCGAACTGCTGAACAACAGCGTAAAGCATTCGGGCGGCAGCCGTATAAAGCTCTCCCTGTGGCAGAAAGAGGGTATATTGGGAGTGGACTATTCGGACAACGGCCGGGGTTTCAACCCTTCTGCCATGATGGACGTGGGTATGGGCCTTTCGAACATTTCCTCCCGCATCTCGTCGATAAAAGGCACATGCGACATTACAAGCGAGCAGGGCGGTGGTATGAAGGCGCAAATCCGCATAAACCTTAATGAAAAAGATGGAAGAAGCGAAAAATAAGATAATCGTCGTCGACGATCACTCGCTGTTCAGGCGTGGTCTCAAGGGCCTGTTGAATGCCGCCGGTTCGTGCACCGTGGTCGGGGAGGCCGCCGACGGCGAGGAGTTCCTGGCGCTTTTGGATTCATGCGACGGGGAAATAGTTTTGCTCGATATCGACATGCCCAAAATGAACGGCATAGAGGCGGCGGCCGCGGCCCTCGAACGCCGGCCCGACCTGAAGATCATTACTCTCTCGATGCACGGGGAGGACGAATACTATTTCAAGATGGTATCGCAGGGGGTAAAGGGATTCCTGCTGAAAAACTCGGAGATCGACGAAGTGCTTGCGGCTATCTCGACGGTGGCAAAAGGGGGGAGCTATTTTTCGCAGGAGCTGTTGCAGAACCTTGTGGGAAGCTTCAAGACTTCGCGTATCGTCGAAACCGACCGCGACGGCGAAACACTCTCAGAGCGCGAAAGGGAAATCCTGCTGCTGATCTGTCAGGGGTTGTCCAACCACGAAATTGCCGACAAGCTCTTCATTTCGAAGCGCACCGTCGATAAGCACCGCGCGAATATACTCGACAAGACGGGATGCCGTAATACCGCAAACCTTGTGGTCTACGCGATCAAAAATTCCCTGGTAGAGATTTAATCTATGGACGATAAAAGGTTCGGGGCGGTAAGACCGGCCCCCGTGGAATCGTATCCCGCCCTGGCGGCGATTTGGGAGCGCTCGGTGGCCGCCACCCACCGCTTCCTTTCCGCGTCCCATTTCGAACAGCTCAAAGCGCAGCTGCCCTGCTGGTTTCCCGAAATGGATCATCTTTATATGTTCGAGGGCGCAGGCGGCCGCCCCCTCGGGTTTATCGGGGTGCGCGACGGCAAAATAGAGATGCTCTTCGCCGACCCCGGCCATATGGGGAAGGGAATCGGAAGCACCCTGTTCGATTATGGAGTGGAGATTCTGGGGGCGGCCCGGGTAGATGTAAACGAACAAAATACCGGGGCCTGCACCTTCTATATCCGCAAAGGATGCCGGGTGGTTTCACGCTCACCCTTCGATCCCTCGGGTATGCCCTATCCGATACTGCACCTTGCTATCCGTCAGGGCCATCCGGCTGAATAAGCAGATCTACTAATCATTTTTTCGGCGAAGCCGGAACCGATATCACCCGACGAATGCAGTGTGAGGATAGTGAGCGACCGCTCACTATCCTGGCACCAGGAGGAGGGAAAAGACAAAGTCTTTAACTTAACCGAGGGCCATAGAGCTTGCTCATATGGCCGAGGTGCGACCTGACGAACGAAACCAGAGCGTGCTTTGCACAAGCTCTGGCGAGCCGCGAGGAAAAAGCGAAGCAAAACCGAAGGTTAACTTGAAGGAGTTAAAAAAGGGACTTAACCGAAGCTTGTGCTTTGCCTCGTAAGGAGGAAGAAACCCCGAAGGGGTAACATAGGAGGAAAACCAGGTTAACCGACGCAGCGGAGAGAAGGCTACCGAGTTTACTCGAAGCAGCCTGAGGCGCAAGGAGTAAAAGGAACTTAAAAGTGGAAAGAAAACTCGGTATAAATTTCTCCTATGGGTCACCACTCGGGTCAATTTCCAGAAAAAAATTCTTACCTGCTCCTTCACCTCATTCGCCACTACGCCACAGGGCAGAGCATCCCGGCGGCTTGATTCTCTCCAGTTACCAGGATTTAAAATCTCTCGATAAGATATATTCCTTATTCGGTATAGCCGGAAAGAAACCCGTCGTATGTCCTGGGGTAATAATAAAGCAGGAACCCGATTCCTGCTTTATTATTCCGTGGCCGGCCGTAGCATCAGATAATCAGCATCGCGTCCCCGTAGGTGCCGAAGCGGTAGCCCTCCTGGCGGGCTGTCTTATAGGCGTTCATAACCTTGTCGTACCCCCCGAAGGCGCAAACCATCATCAGGTGGGTGGAGAAGGGGAGGTGGAGGTTACTGACCATCGAATCGGCCACGCTGAATTCGTAGGGGTGGAAGATAAATTTGTTCGTCCAGCCTTCGAAGGGTTTGAGGTGGCCTTCGGTGGTGACGGAGCTTTCGATAGTACGCATTACGGTGGTGCCCACGGCGCAGACCCTCCGCTTTTCACTCCTGGCGGTGTTGACCAGGCGGGCGGCATCGTCCCCGATTACGATCTGCTCGGAGTCCATCTTGTGCTTGGTGAGGTCTTCGACGTCCACGGTGCGGAAATTGCCGAGCCCTACGTGCAGGGTGATATAGGCCTGATCTATCCCCTTGATCTCGAGGCGCTTCATTAGGTGTTTGCTGAAGTGGAGCCCCGCGGTGGGGGCGGCGACGGCGCCTTCGTGGCGGGCGAATATAGTCTGGTACCGCTCGGTATCTATATCTTCGACCTTCTCCCTGACCCACTTGGGAAGAGGAGTTTCGCCCATCCGGTAGAGGGTTTTTTTGAAATCTTCATACTCGCCGTCGAATAGGAACCGGAGGGTGCGGCCTCGCGAGGTCGTGTTGTCGATCACCTCGGCAACCAGCAGGTCGTCCTCGCCGAAATAGAGTTTGTTGCCGATACGGATCTTGCGGGCGGGGTCGACCAGAACGTCCCACAGCCGCAGTTCGCGGTTGAGCTCACGAAGGAGGAATATCTCTATTTCCGCCCCCGTTTTTTCCTTGTTTCCGTAAAGACGTGCTGGAAATACCTTCGTGTCGTTGAAGACCAGAACGTCCTGGGGGTCGAAGTAGTCTATAATATCTTTGAATATCCTGTGCTCGATCTGGCCGGTATCCCTGTGCAGGACGAGAAGCCGCGACTCGTCGCGGTTCTCGGCCGGGTATTTGGCGAGCATTTCGGGGGAAAAAGTGTAGTTGTACTGTGAAAGTTTCATCGTAAATTTATGCGTTGTTCGGGCCTGTCTTTAAATTAAGTGTGAATAAGATATATACGTATCGAATTCTATTTTGTTTCACCCGGGTGAAAAGATTTTACTATTTGCTCCATCGTCCATGCATCTTCGCCGGTATACTCGCCGCTGCGGGTGCGGCGCAGGGAAGTCAGGTGTGCACCGCTGGCCAGAAGTTCCCCCAGCTCCATTGCAAGCGAGCGGATATAGGTGCCTTTACTGCACTCAATGCGGAGCCTTACCCTCGGCAGGTCGAATTCCACCAGGTCGATGCCGTAGACGGTGATGGCCGCTTTGCGCATCTCGACCTCGGTTCCTTCGCGGGCATATTGGTAAGCCCTCTGTCCGTCGATCTTCTTGGCAGAATAGAGGGGCGGGGTCTGGAGCCGCTCTCCGCACAACTGCCCAAGGGCGGCTTCGAGCTTCCCGCGGGTGATGTGGTCGTAGGGATAGGTGCGGTCGACGGGGTGTTCCAGATCGTAACTCGGGGTTGTGGCACCGAACATCATGTCGCAGAGGTACTCCTTGGGCTGGGCCTGGAGGGTGTCCACCATCTTCGTGGCCTTCCCGGTGCAGACCAGCAGCACTCCCGTAGCCAGGGGATCGAGCGTTCCTGCATGGCCGACCTTCAGCTTGCGGTGGCCGCCGCGCTGCAGCAGGAATTTTATCTTGCGCACCACGTCGGTGGAGGTCCAACCGAGCGGTTTGTCGACATTAATAACGCAACCTTCGGCGAAATTGGTATCGCGGGGAAAAATTTTCTCCACTGAAAGGGCGGGGGTTAAGGATTTACGAAGCTCATAATGATGGAAGCCGAGCCCACCGCCGCACAGTAGATTGCGAACCAGATGAGTTTGCCGCGGTTCACAAGGCGTATCATCCATCTACATGCCGCCGTACCCACCACGAATGCGGTAAGAAAGCCGGCGATCACGGGGCCGGCGAAGAACGAGTCGCCGGCGGGCATTTTAAATATGGCGAGCAGGTTCATCCCTATGATCGGGATAAGCACCATCAGGAAGGAAAATTTGGATACTTCCTCCCTTTTTAACCCCTGCATGAGCCCTGCCGAGATGGTGGCACCGGAACGGGAGATGCCCGGTATCACGGCCACGGCCTGGGCGATCCCGATTATAAAAGCGCTCTGGGGGGTAACGGGCCGGGTGCGTGGCTTTGCATAGTTTGCAAAGGTCAGAAGGCAGGCCGTAACCAGCAGGGCACATCCCACCAGCAGGATATTGCCTGTGAAGAGGCTCTCTATTCGATCTTCGAACATAAATCCGACGAATACGATGGGAACAAGGGAGATAAGTATGTTGAGGATAAAGATCGTCTCGGGATTCATCCGGAACTCGAAAAACCCCTTGATGAGTTTCCTCAGCTCGTGCCTGAACACCACTATGGTGCTCAGCACCGTGCCGCCGTGCAGGGCCGCCGTGAAGGCGAGGTTGTCCGGCTCGTCGAAGCCGAAGAGGTAGCCCGCAAGTTCGAGGTGGCCGCTGCTGCTGACCGGAAGAAACTCCGTGAGCCCCTGTATGATGCCGAGGATTATCGCCTCCCAATATGTTAGATCCATCTGCCTGGGTGATTATGTTATTTTTTCACTTTGGGCCGCCTCATTATGGCGTATATTTCGAAGATGAAACCGGCCAACACGACTATCGGTGCCAGGGTAATCCTGCGGAAGCTGAACATGCCGTAATTGAAAACTTCGCCACTTTCGCTCCTGCCGCCCGCCATGAGAATGAGACCCAGTACGATAACGGCAAAGCCCGCCAGCATCATGATGTAGTTGGTGGTGGTCAGCGGCATCCGCCCGTCGGCCGAAGGTTTGTTTTTTGCCGAAGCCTGTTTTTTCATAAACTTTCCGGTTTTATACTGTCGTGGTTAATAGTAATTTACGGCCCCCGTAGGCAATTTTATGAATTTGTTGACCGCAAAGATAGTGAAAAGCAGCGAGATGAGAATCCCCGCCGCTACCATTCCGCAAAGGATCCAGAGAGCTATGGCATCCGCGCCGCTGAAGTTTATCTCGGGCAGACTGTGGTGCAGCCCTTAGAGGAGCCCAACGAAGAGTATGCCGGCGATAAGGGCCGACCAGATCCCCTGCATGACGGCGCTCGCCGCAAAGGGCCGGAGGATGAATCCGCGGGTGGCCCCGACGAGTTTCATGGTGCTGATAACGTAGCGTTTGGAGTAAATAGATACCCGGATAGTGTTGTTCAGAAGGATGAGCGATATAACGAGCAGCGACCCTCCGAAGACCAGCAGGACAAGGTTGAAGCTGTTTATATTGCGGCCGATGTTTTCGACCACCCCCCTCTGGTAGACCACCTCTTCCACGCCGTCCCACCCGAGGGCCGCCTTCTCGAAGGCCTGCATCTTTTCCAGGTCGGGCCCCGCCGCGCTGAGTTTCACCTCGAACGAGTCGGGCAGGGGGTTAAAGCCGAGAAACTCTTCGAAATCGCCTCCCCCTTCTGAGCGGAACTGGGCCGCGGCCTCCTCCTTCGGGACGAATACCGCATCGCTGACCGCCTCCTCTTCCATGAGCATGCCGAGCAGTTGCGCCTGCTGGTCGGCCGTGGTGCCGTCGGCGAGCATGACGTAGACCGAGACGTCGCGCTTTATCCTCTCGGTAATGTCCAGAGCACTGAATATCAGGTAGCTCACCGATCCCAGCAGGAACAGCACCAGGGCGATGCTGACCGTGGATATTATATACGAATTGCGGACTTTCCGTTTAAGCCGTTTGTTCTGGTTCATTGCATTTACGCTTACGGTTACACAGTATGGCGGCCGCGGCGGCTGCGGCCACAGCGATCAGAATGAGGATCGAGAATATTACGCTCGAGATGTAAAGACCGTCGAATTTCTCCGCCCTGTAGCGGAATTCCACGGTGTGGCTTCCCGCGGGAAGGGCCATGGCCCGCAGAATATAGTCGGCGCGGATATAGGGGTGCTCCACCCCGTCGAGGTATGCCGTCCACCCCTTATCGTAGTAGATCTCGGAGAAGACCGCCAGCGAAGGCTCCACCGACCGGTACTCGTAGCGCAGGTAGTTCCCGCGGTATTCGGTAAGGTCGATCCGGGCAGTCGAGTCCACAGTATAGTCGAGTCCGGGAAGAAGGTCCGCGAAGCGGCCGTCGACCACGGCCGTGGTCTTGGTGTCGATATGGTTCAGGGCTTCGATCTCCTGGTCGGGGGTGTCGACAACCACTACTGCTTCCACCAGCCACGCCGCACCGTTGGCCCCGGGGTTGAGGGTGGCCACGGGCTGCCCTTCACCGTCCGGTTGTATGATATATTTGGTGTCGAGCATATCTATCACCTCCATATTTCCCCGGTAGATATGGTGCTCGATAATGTCCTGGTACCGCTGCATCTTCGCCCCGTGGTAACCACCCACCGAGCGGTGGAAATAGGAGGCACGGGCGTCGTTGAATGCACCCGAAATGTTGCCCGAGGATATGTCCAGCACCCGGAACCCGAGTTCGGGGTCGGCCATAATCTCCAGATTGGCCGCCGTGGGACGGATTTCCGTGCGGGACTTCTCGACAAAGCGGCTGCGGGGCAGGTAGCGCAGGTTGACCGGAACCATATCGAAAAGAACCAGAGCGGCAAGGGCTGAAACGAGCAGCCATTTTTTTATCTTCCCGGCGGCGAAAAGCCACAGGGTTCCCCCCGTGAGTGCCGCGAACAGGAGCGAGCGCACACAGTCCCGGCGAAGCATCGAGGCTCGCTCGGTGCGCATGGCCTGCAGGACGTCGTCGGGCAGGCCGTAATAGGTGTCCCTGACCGAGGTGAAATCGAAAATTCCGCCCACCACAAGGAAGAACAGGGCGATCCCGCCGGTTATATAAAACGCAGTTTGTATACCTTTGATAACCCGCTTGCGGTCGGAATCCCCTCTCCAAATGTTCGCCAGGGCCAGAGCCGCAAGCAGCGGCACCGTCCATTCCACTACGGCGAGGATCATCGACACCGTGCGGAACTTGTTATATCCGGGGAAGTAGTTGAAAAAGAGCTCTGTCAGTGGCATGAAGTTGCGGCCCCAGGCCAGCAGCAGCGCGAGCACGGAGACACCGAATATCCACCACTTGTCCCTTCCGCGCAGCAGGATCATCCCCAGCACGAAGAGGTAGACCATCACCGCCCCGAGGTAGGTGGGCCCGACGGTGCTCGGCTGGGGCCCCCAATATCCGGGGAGCTGCGGGGCCAGCTGGCGGGCACCGTACCTGGAAAGGGCGTCGGCCACGGGCCCGTCGTTGGAAAACCCTCCCTGGTCGGAACCCCCGGCGTAATTGGGAATGAAGAGGTTGAAACTCTCCATCTTGCCGTAGCTCCAGTGGGTGGCATACTCCAGGTCGAGGCCGCCGGTGCCTTCGTTGCCGGCCGAAGAGAGTTCCGACCCCCCGCGTATCGAGTATTTACCCGATTCGTTCACATACCACAACTTTGCCGTATTGGCCCCCGCAGCCATCGTGGCGGCGATTACCAACAGGCCCGTGACCTTTGCAAAATGGGGGAGAGTCTTATTCTTTACGGCCCCTGCCAGCTCGTTTATCCAGTAGGCGGCGATCACGAAAAGGAAATAAT
>JAJBVJ010000220.1 GCA_020859875.1 Rikenellaceae bacterium | reverse complement strand
ATATAGGCCTCGTCCAGAACGGTGATCCCTTCGAACGAAGTTATAAACTTTTCCACCTCGGCCTCATCGAGCAGGTTACCCGTAGGGTTGTTCGGGGAGCAGAGGAAGGCGAGCCTGGTGTTTCCGTCCGCGGCGGCGAGTAGCTCCCGGGCCGAGAAGGCAAAATTCTCCCCGAGGGCGACTTCCCGCAGCTGCACGTCGTTTATCGCCGCCGCCACCCTGTACATTCCGTAGGTGGGGGCGATCGAGACCGCATTGTCCCGGCCCGGTTCGCAGAATATGCGGTAGAGAATATCTATCGCCTCGTCGCTGCCGTTGCCGATAAAGATATTGTCCGGCTCGGTGCCCTTGATGGCGGCAAGCTGCCGTTTGAGCGCCCGCTGGTGAGGGTCGGGGTAGCGGTTGTAACCGCTCTCGAACGGGTTTTCATTCGCATCGAGATATATTCCAAGCGGCCCGTCGTACTCGTCGCGGGCGGTGGAGTAGGGGGTTAGCTTTTTTATGTTTTCTCTCAGCAGGCTTTCGTGTTCCGCCATCTTATTTCCTCGGTTTATTCTGTTGTCCGGGGCGATATTGCCGCCATCCTTACCTCCACCGCCCGCGCATGGCCTTCGAGCCCTTCGGCCCGGGCTATCCCGGCCACGGCCGGGGCGAGGGCCGCCAGCCCTTCGGGGGTAAGTTCCTGAAGGGTTATCTTCTTGGTGAAGCTGTCGAGGTTCACTCCGGAGTAGGCCCGTGCCCAGCCCGATGTGGGGAGAGTATGATTGGTACCCGAGGTGTAGTCGCCCGCGCTCTCGGGGGAGTAGTTGCCGATGAAGATGCTGCCGGCACAGGTTATCCGCCGGGCAACCTCCCAGGCCTCTTCCATGCAGATTATCAAGTGTTCCGCGGCATAGCCGTTGGCCAGATCGATCATCTCGTCTACATTATCCATCACCAGTATGCGGCTCCGGGCGACGGATGCCGCAGCCTGCTCCCGCCGGGGTAAATTCTCGAGCTGCTTGTCGACCTGGCGCCTCACCTGCTCGGCGAATGCGAGCGAGTTGCAGACCAGCATGGCCTGGCTGTCCGGGCCGTGCTCCGCCTGCGAGAGCATATCCGCCGCGGTGAATTCGGGCACGGCTGTCCCGTCGGCCAAAATCATCACCTCCGACGGCCCCGCCGGCATATCTATGGCCACCTCGGAAACCGAAAGTAGTTGTTTCGCCTTTGTTACATAACGGTTTCCGGGGCCGAATATCTTGTCCACCTTCGGCACCGTGCGCGTTCCGTAGGCCATGGCCGCAATGGCCTGGGCCCCGCCGGCAAGGAAGATGCGCTCTATCCCGCAGAGGTTCGCCGCGTAGGCGATCTCGGGAACCACCGTCCCGCCGCGCGAAGGGGGTGTACAGAGAATCGTCTCACGGCAGCCGGCGATCCGGGCCGGTATGCCGAGCATCAAAACGGTCGAGACCAGGGGCGCCGTTCCACCCGGAACATATATGCCTACCCGGTCGATGGCGACTACCCTCCGGACGCACCTAACGCCGGGCATGGTCTCCATATCTATGGTTGCGGAGCGTTGTGCCTCGTGAAACCGGCGTATATTCCCGGCCGCGGTTTCCAGGTACCCCTTTAGCTCGGCGGAGACCTTCGCCGCCGCCTGCCGCATGACCGCCTGCGGCACCTCGATATAGTCGAGCTTCACCCCGTCGATCGATTCGGCCAGCGCCGTAAGGGCGTCGTCGTCCTCCTCCCGTACGCGGGCGACGATCCGGGCAACGGCCGCAGCGATCGTCTGGTCGTCGTGACCGGCCCGCGAGAAATATTTTTCCCACTCGCCCCTGGGCGGGTTGAAGATGATTTCCATCAGGGTATCGTTTTTTCCATTGTAAGTACCAGTATATCCTCGGCACCGATCCCTTTGAGGCTCTCTATGCGCTCCCAGAGGTCTGCCTCCCGGATCACCGCGTGGAGTGAGCACCACCCCTCATCCGCCAGGGGCAGGACGGTGGGGCTTTTAAGGCCCGGCAGCAGGGAGACCGCTTCTGTAACCTTTTCGCGCGGCAGGTTCATAAGTACATATTTGAGCCCGCGGCTGCGCTCCACGGCCTCGAACCGGAACAGCAGTTGTTTCACCAGAGCGAGTTTGGATTCGCCGAGTTCCACATTGCCGATAACAACGGCCTGTGATTCCATCACCGTCTCTACCTCCGCAAGGCCGTTGCGCACGAGCGTCCCGCCGGAGCTTACTATGTCGAAGATCGCGTCGGCCATCCCTACCGAAGGGGCTATCTCCACCGAACCGGCGATCTGGTGGATGTGTGCTTCGATGCCTTTGGAGGTAAAGTACCTTGTGAGAATTTCGGGATAGGAAGTTGCGATGCGCCTTCCGGCGAACCAATCCGTCCCGGTGTATCCGGCGCCTTTCGGAACGGCAAGGGACAGGCGGCACGCGCCGAAGCCCAGCCGATGGAGAACATCCACCGGAAATCCCTTTTCCTCCACCTCGTTCAGGCCGACGATCCCTATATCCGCAACCCCCATCGAGACCGCTTGCGGAATATCGTCGTCGCGCAGATAGAGCACTTCGACGGGAAAGCCGCCGCAGCGGGCCACCAGTTTGCGCTTGCTCTCCTCGACCGTCACACCGCACTCCTCCAGAAGTTGTATGCTCTCTTCGTTTAGCCTTCCCTTGGCCTGTACCGCCAGCCGTAGTAATTTTTCCATATATCTTTATTTATGTTCCCTTTAAAAACGAAAGACTTACCCGCCGGGGGTAAGTCTTTCATATTTTGTGTTGCACCGCACCGCGCACGCCAAAATCGCCGACTTACCCTGCCAGGGGAAGATGGTGACGGTGGGCGGTATGTGCAGAAATATTCACTTTCTATCGTATTGCTTTATACGGTTACAAAATTAGTACAAATTTTAAAAAAGCGGTCGATATGTTAAATATTGTTTACATTCGGCCCAAGCGGTTATATTTCCGGGTAGGCGCCCGGGACGGAGCCTCCGGCGCCCGGAGTGAATGGAAAAGAATTCTATCGGCATCGCCGGATTGAAAATCGCCATAATATCCATGTGCAGGTATACCCCTACTCATTTGCCGATACGCGGGAGGGCCACCCCTGGCCGGTGCCGAAGAATCCCGCGAACCGTCGAAGATAAAAATTTAAAGATCAGGTTTTTTATTCTTACTTTTCGTGCTATTTAACTATCTTTGTTTCAGCAATAAACCATGAACCCACAAAAACGACTGTAAATGAAAAAACTATTCCTTATCCCGCTTACCGTTGTAATCTTCGCATGTGGCCGGGGCCACAAAACACCGAATCAGGTAGAACTGATCTCCCCGTACGACTTTCATATCCATCTCGACGGGAAACACGTAGGACTTTACACCATCGAAAACCAGAACGGTATGACCGTGCAGCTCACAAACTACGGTGCGCGGATCGTGGCCCTTTGGGTGCCGGATGCCGAGGGGAATTTCCGGGATGTCGTTTTCGGGTATGACAATATCTCGGGCTATCGTAGCGCCACGGAAGACAATACCGGGCCGGTAGTAGGCCGTTACGGCAACCGTATCGCCGAAGGCCGTTTTACGATCGACGGCAAGGAGTACCGGCTCGAGCAAAACAACAACGGCAATAACCTCCACGGTGGAAGCACAGGATTCGCATACCAGGTTTGGGATGCCCGGGAAACGAGCGTAGAGGGTAATCCCGCCGTTGTAATGAGCTACCGCGCCGCCGACGGCGAAGGAGGCTATCCCGGCAACCTCGACATAAGCGTTACCTATTCAATCACCCCCGACAACAGGCTCGTACTCCAATATGAGGCGACGAGCGACGCTCCGACGATCCTAAACCCGACGAGCCACGCCTATTTCAACCTGCACGGGACATCCAAGAAGAGTTCGCTCTCCCACTACCTGACAATAAATGCCGACAGTTTTACCGAGACCGATGCCGACCTGATACCGACCGGCAATATCGTTCCGCTCGAAGGCACCCCGCTCGATTTCCGCACCCCGACCATAATAGGCGAGAGGATCGACGACGATTACCAGGCTCTTGCGTTCGGTGCCGGCTACGACCACAATTTTGTACTGGCCACGGGAGGGGACATTTCGGTTCCCGCGGCCCGGGTTTATGAACCCTCGACGGGTATCGTTATGACCGTATATACCGACCAGCCGGGAATACAATTTTACAGCGGTAACTTTATGGACGGTTCGAACGTCGGCAAACGAGGCGATGTTTTCGACCACCGCACCGGTATCGCGCTCGAGGCTCAGAATTTCCCCGACGCTCCGAACCACGAGAATTTTCCCACTTCCATAATCCGTCCGGGGGACATATACACCCAGACAACGATCTATGGATTCGGTGTCGAATAAATCGGGATTCTATAAAACAATGGGGGGCATCGATCTGCCCCCCATTTTTTTTCGTGTCACGGTATAGAAGTCAATCAGTTCACGGCAGAAAACTTCTTTCCGGGCACGGTGCAGCCGGAAAGGGAAACGACAGGAAAAAACGGAAAAAAGGCCGGGCCAGTGTATATAAAAGTTCATGCGGCATATCGAACGGTTGGATATCCCTTTGCGCATCCCGAGGCGCGCGGCCCCTCTGCATTTCGACCGGGGGCCCATCCGAAGGTCTCTACTCCTTCGATTATCGACTGGATGTCTATATATTTATCATGCACCTCGAGCGGAGCGTCCGAAGGCGGCCGGAGTGGATCCGCGGAGATTGCAAGCCAACAATTCTTCTCCGTGGATGGGATATCTGCCCGGGGACAGATTCGAAATATCCGCAATTCTCTCAGGATACCGAATGGGTGCCGGAACAGGTGGTGGAGCGGCTCGTACTGCCCGCTATTTTCAATAGAACCGATAATTACAGGGGATTAATCCGGCAGTTTTAATCTTGCGAAAACCGCCTTATGATCCGAGAAGTCGGCCGGGAGGGTTTCATAATGCAGCGCTTTAATATCTTTGGAGTGGAGAATATAGTCGATCCGGAAAAGGTTAAAAAACCCCTGGAAGGTATTGGAATTAATACCCTGTCCCTTTTCTGCGAAGGTGTCGGAAAGTTTCCCTTTTATTTTGAAATAGACATATGACAGGGGAGTGTCGTTGAAGTCCCCGCATACGATCACCCTATGCGGACTGGAGTGGATTACAGGGGCGAGTGTGTCGGCCTGCTGGGCCCGCACGAGGTAATTCCGCCTTAATTTCGAGGCGATCCCGCGCACACGCTCCTCGGTCTCGGCGGTCGGTGCGAGGTATTCGTGGCTCTGGATAAAATCCCGGTCGGAGGAATTTACGGATGTTGTCTGCAGATGGTTATTGAAAACTCGTACGGTATCCGGTGAAATTACAATATCCACCCACATCGCGCTGTTATTGGAAGCGGGGAAATCCATCAGCCCGGTCTCTACGATCGGGTATCGGGAGTAGACCGCTATTCCCCATCCCCCTCCGCGGGAATTGGTTTTCTTGTACCTTACGGAATTATATTTCAGATGGAACAGAGTGTCAAGGGCCGCTTTTTGGGCGCTGTCCCGCGCCTGGAATTCCTGGATGCAGAGCAGGTCCGGAGAGTATCGCGCCACCATATTTGCAATGCTGTCGATGCTCGACAGGCGGTTTCCGCCCGGGTCTTCGTAAAGGAATCCCATCACATTGTAGGTCATTACGGCCAGTGTGCCTTTGGTTTCGCCCTGGTATTGCTTGCTGAGGGAGGGTTTGAAAAAAAGGCTGAGGTAACCGGCTCCGAGAATTATGGCGGCGGCGGGCAAAAGTCCGATATATTTCCACCGGATCACCCAGTAGAGGCACATTATTATATTGGCAATGAAGAGGATGGGAGCGGCCAATCCGGCGAAAGCGAATATCCAGCCAGAGGACGGAGGGATATATCGTGCGAGGTAGGCCATAAGAAGCCCCACGGCCAGCAGGACAGTAAATATTCCCATGACCACATCCAGAAGGGAAGCCCCTCGTTTACCGCCGGGCCGTTTACCGCCGTAATAAGAGCCGTATGCGCTGCCGTATCTCACTTCCGTACCTTTGCAAATAACTCAATAAAGATACGAAAAGCTCTCCAAAAACCGCCTTCGGGGATTTAATAATAGAGTTTTCCCTTTTTCTTCCACCACCACAGCAGTAGGAACCCCCATACCATTCCGCCCAGATGGGCGAAATGGGCGATATTGTCCATCCTGCCCGAGACTCCGAGCCACAGCTCGAGAGCTCCGTATATAATTACGAAATATTTGGCTTTCATCGGGATCGGGGGGATAAGCAGCATGATTATACTATTGGGATGGAGCATTCCGAAACCGAGCAGTATGCCGAATATCGCCCCCGAGGCACCCACGGTCGGCCCGGCGGGCACCATCATATTCACGGCCAGTTGGATAAGTCCCGCACCGACTCCGCACGCCATATAGAATATGAGGAACCTCCGGCTTCCCAGATCGTATTCCAGCACCCTGCCGAACATCCATAGAGCGAACATATTGAAAAAGAAGTGCTCGAACCCCGCATGCATGAACATATAGGAAACCAGCTGGTGGGGCATGAATAGGCGGCTTCCGATCGGGAAAAGCGAAAGGTTGGCATAGAGCCATATTTTCGCATTGTCCGGAAGGGCATACACTGCCAGGAAGAAAAGGGCGTTTATAATAAGTAGGTTCTTTACTACGGGTGGAGTAGAGAACTGTGAAGTTGCTCTCATAATAATTGTTACGTTATTTTATCGTCTGCCCACGGGGCGGGGTTACAAAGTTACCGGTTTTACCCCATAGGAGCAAATAACCTGCCCCGGGTTATCCGAGTTTCTTGCGGAGCTCCTGCTCGGTTAGTATCGTCATCACTTTTTTACCCGAAGGGGTATAACTGGGGTTGGCACAGGAGGAGAGCTCGGTGAGCAGTTCGCGCAGCTCGTGGTCGGATTTGGTCGTCCACCGCGACATCGATCCGATCGAGGCCAGGGCCGAGGCCGCTTTGTGCTTTCGCATCTTTTGGCCGCCCGTTCCATCGCGCATTGCGTCCAGAAGGTCGTATATTAATTGTTCGAGCGGCAGGTCGGTAAAATCGGCGGGTACGGCCCTGACTTCGATACCGCGCTCTTTCTGGATACGCAGATCGAAACCGAAAGAGGCAAAACCATCGGCAAATTCCATTACGAGAGAAATATCGTCCAGTGACATGGCCAGCGTTTCGGGGAACAGCAGCTGCTGGCTTGCGCTCGAACCGTTGTTCAGCATGGTAATGAAGCGGTCGAAAAGAACGGCCTCCAGGGCCCGGGGAATGTCCACCATAGCCAGATTTCCGTCTACGACGGTGGTGAAATACCTCTGGCCCAACCGCATTACGGGATTTTTCTCTTCGGGTTTTAACGGGAGCTCTCCCTGGGCTGCCTGCCTGTGGTCGACGAATTCTATAAGTGAATCGTCTTCGAAGAAATCTCCGCTTTCGTCTCCGGCATCGATACCGACCGGGCTGTCGATATATTCGACCCCGGCTATAAATCTGCGGGAGGATATTTTTCCCGTGCCGGTATAGTCGTCGGCCCTGTCGCTGAAGTCCTCCGGTGAAGGGTCGAGCTCTGGAAGCAGCCTTTCGTTCTGGTAAGGTTCGATATCGTCGCCATACTTTTCGAACGGGTTGAACTCCGGGTTGGCGGTGATCCTGGGCTGGGAGTAGATCGCGGCGCCTTTTTTTGTAACCGGGATCTTCACCGATGTATCCAGGTTGAAATCCAGGGCCGGGACGGCACCGGATTTGGCGAGGGTCTCCCTGACCGCGGCATTGATTATCTGCCATATATCGCTGCCGTCGGTGAACTTCACTTCGGTTTTCTGCGGGTGGACATTCACGTCGATCTTTAGCGGATCTATCGTAATGTATAGGAAATAGGAGGGTTGGGTGTTGGGCTGGATCAATTTATCGTAAGCCGATATTACCGCTTTATGGAAATAGGGGCTTTTGAAATACCTGCCGTTGACAAACAGGAATTGCTCCCGATTGTTTTGTCTTGCGGACTCGGGCCGGCCGGTGAACCCTTCCAGTTTTACTATCGACGTATTGGCGGTAACCTCCAGTATGTTTTTACCGATGTTCTTCCCGATCACCCCCGCGATACGCTGGCGGAGCGACGAGGGCGGCAGTTTCGAGATAAGCGAATCGCCGTCGTACAGGGCGAACCCGATCTGTGGATTACAGAGGGCCACCCGCTGGTATTCCGCCGTGATATGGCGGGATTCCGTAGAACTTTTTTCCAGAAATCTCCTTCTTGCGGGAATATTGTAGAAAAGGTTGCGGATAAAGAATTGTGAACCCGCGGGACAGCTCACCGGGTGCTGGGAAACGAATTTGCCTGCGGATATTTCCACCTGCGTACCCACCTGCTCATCATGGGTGCGGGTTTTCAACTGCACTTCGGCAACCGCGGCGATCGAAGCGAGCGCCTCCCCCCGGAAACCGAAAGTAGAGAGGTTGTATATGTCCTCGACATTCGATATTTTGCTGGTGGCATGGCGCTCGAAAGCCATCCGGGCGTCTGCAGGGGTCATACCGCATCCGTCGTCCACGATGTGGATGAGGGATTTTCCCCCGTCGCGGAAGCATACGGTTATGTTTTTACCCCCGGCATCCACCGCATTCTCCATCATCTCCTTGACGACGGAGGCGGGCCGGTTCACAACTTCGCCTGCCGCTATCTGGTTTGCAACGGCTTCGGGCAGTAGTTTTATCCTTTCTGACATATATTATCGCCGTATCTTCCCGGCCTGATGCTATTTACGGCTCAGTATTCCCGCCGCAATAAAACCTATAATGATGGAACCGAGCAGGATTATTATATTGTCGAACCATATCCAAAGCAACACGCCCACAAGGGCGAACACGAGAAGCAGACGGATATATCCCGTCCCCCTCTTTTTAGAGCGGGCCCGCTCCATACTCCCGCGCATGGTGCTGCGGATATATTTCCCCGGAACATACTCTCCCCCTTCGTCCACGTCGGAAATGCCGAGAACCTGCTTGCGCCGCTGGTCTCGGGCTTCCTGCTCCGGGTCGTAATAACGCGGTATGTAATTGAATTGGCGGGGCTTTCGTGTACGGAAGGCGGTGAACTTTATCATGGCGGAGATCGTTTGGTTGATGCAAAGATAGTGAAAGGTGAGAGGCAAACGAAGGAAAAAAAAATTTTCCGGAGTTTGTCCGAACCGCATCCTGTCTTCTGTAAAGATAGTGAAAGCCGGGCAATAGGAAAAGTTAATCCGTCCGGGCTGTACAACCTGTAAACGTACGCCTTCGGATATTTATTATTTGTCGCTCATTCGGGCCACCAGACCCCGACTACCGGAAGAAACTGCGCATGCGCTCGAAAATATTTTGTTTTGTCTTCTCCGCTTTTTTAAAGGAGGGACTTTCGGCCAGACTTTCTACCAGTTTCTTTTCGGAACCGGTTATCTTCGATGGGACGGCAATATCGACCACGGCCAGTATGTCGCCCCTGCCGTAGCCGTTTATATCGGGAATACCTTTGCCTTTGAGCCGTAAAACCTGTCCGGCATGGGTGCCGGGCTGCACTTTTATCTTTGCTTTGCCGTCGATGGTCGGTACCTCCACCTGGCCGCCCGTTATGGCTGGCGGGATCGTGATGCTGAGGTTATAC
>JAJBVJ010000208.1 GCA_020859875.1 Rikenellaceae bacterium | reverse complement strand
CCTTATGGAAAAAATAACAAAAATACTCCGGTATAAATTCACCGTTATTCGTACTGCCCGCTGTGGAGCGCCGCCACTTCACGTGGATTCAAAAAGCGCCAGGCCCCCCTCTTGAGGTTTTTCTTGGTAAGGCCGGCGAAATAGACGCGGTCGAGCTTCTGCACCTGGTAGCCGAAGTGTTCGAAAATGCGCCGGACGACGCGGTTGCGCCCCGAGTGTATCTCAATACCTACTTCCCGGGGGTCGTCGTTCACGTAGTCGATATTGTCGGCTTTGATGAATCCGTCCTCCAGTTCGATGCCGGCTGCGATGGCATCCCTGTCGGCCGGAGATAGTGCCTTGTCGAGGGCCACCTGGTAGATCTTTTTCTTCTCGAAAGAGGGGTGTGTCAGCTTTTTGGTCATATCCCCGTCGTTTGTAATCAGCAGCACCCCGAGGCTATTCTTGTCGAGCCTTCCGACCGGGTAAACCCGCTCTTTGACTGCACTGCCTAGAATATCCATGACGGTCTTTTCGGCATGGGGATCGTCGAGCGAAGTGACGTAGCCCTTGGGTTTGTTCATCACAATATAAACCTTATTCTCTCCCCGAATTATATTGCCGTTATAGCGAACCACGTCGCCCGGCTGCACCTTGGCACCCATTTCGGTCACTATATCACCGTTTACCGTAACCACACCCTTGGCAATGAGTTCGTCCGCTTCGCGCCGGGAGCAGATACCCGACATGGAAATGTAACGGTTGAGCCTTATCTCGGCCTCTTGTTTTCCCCGGGGATATTTGGGGTAATTCTCGGGATCGTTACGGCGGGCGTTATAGCCCTGCCCTCCGGCCCTGTTATATTTCGGGTTGCTGCCCGCGGGGTATTTCCCGCCCGTCGAAGGACGGCCGCCGGGGCGGTCTGTGCCCTGATAACGGCCCCCGGCCGGCCGTTGGCCGCCGCCTGCGTAGGGTTTGCTGTCCCTCTGCCCGTATGGTTTGGGTTTATATCCGCCCTCCCTCGGGCGGGTGTCGCCACCGTAGTTACGGGGTTTGCCGTAGCCGCCTTCGCGGTTACGGTCGTCCGTATTGTAGCCGCCCTGTTTGTAGGGCTGGCGGTTGTCTTTGTTGTATCCGCCCGAGCCGTAGGGTTTTCGCTCGGGGGCGCCGTCACGGTAACCGCTGCGGTTATAATTGTCGTCGCGGGCAGGTTTGCCGTAACCGCTGTCACTGCGGTTATAGGAAGAACCTCCGCTTCGGAGTTTGTTGTCCGGGGTGAAATTGGGATTGAACGAACGCCTCTGCTCGGTGCCTTGCGAAGGACTGCCTTCCCGGCCGCCTTCATACCTCCCGGGGGCTTTCTCGACCCGGGTAATCCTTTTGCGCTTGTCTTTTCCGAAGCGTGAAACGGCATCGGTGTTCTGCGGTTTCGAGTCGTCCCGACGGGAAACGTCCTGCGGCTGTTGTGCCTTTTCCCTTTCTTCTACGGAAGTTTTGGGATCGTCTTCTTTCATCTCTACATTAAGTGTTTTAC
The DNA here is from genome assembly GCA_020859875.1 of Rikenellaceae bacterium. GTDB lineage: Bacteria > Bacteroidota > Bacteroidia > Bacteroidales > Rikenellaceae > WRDF01. The sequence continues at coordinate 8,257 of JAJBVJ010000208.1, read as the reverse complement.
CTTTAACAAAGGTATGATTATTTATTATATTTGCATCGCAATTCAGGTTCGATAAATATAATTATCAGCAGATGAAGTTCGATTTCGACAAGGAGACAGACCGCCGTGGTACTTCGTGCTACAAATGGGATAAGCGCACGGAGCTCTTCGGGCGCGGGGACGTGATACCGATGTGGGTCGCAGATATGGATTTTGAAGTGGCTCCATGCATCACCCGTGCCATTAAAAACCGTGCCGAACACGCAGTTTACGGATACGATTTTCGGGGAGACGGTTTTTTCGAAGCGGTCAGCGGCTGGATCGGGCGGCGCAGCGGTTGGAAAACCCAAAAGGAGTGGATGGTCTATACTCCGGGGGTCGTAGCCGGGCTGGTATTCGCCCAGAGAGCCTTCTCTAAAAAGGGCGACCGTGTGGTTATCCAGCCACCCGTCTATCCGCCCTTCGCCGGTACCGTCCGCGAAAACGGGCGAACGCTCGTGGAAAATCCGCTCGTTGTGAGCGACGGCACCTTCGGGATCGACTTCGAGGATCTCGACCGGAAGCTGGAGGGCGCAAAGGTTTTCCTGCTTTGCAATCCGCACAATCCTTCGGGACGGGTATTTATCCGCGAGGAGCTGGAAAAAGTAGGCCGACTGTGCGTAAAGCACGACGTTATTATTGTCGCGGATGAAATTCATTCCGACCTGGTTTTCGACGGACACCCCCATATACATATGGCATCCCTGTCGCCGGAAATAGCCCGGCGGACGGTGACCCTCATTGCCCCGAGCAAGACCTTCAATATAGCCGGCCTCAGCACCTCGGTGGCGATAATCCCCGATCAAAAGATGCGCGAAAGGTATGCTGCCGTGCTCGGCGCCACCCACACCATCGAAGGAAATAGTTTTGGAAACGTGGCCCTTACGGCCGCCTACAACCAGGGGGAGGAGTGGCTCGACCAACTCCGACCCTACCTCTACGGCAACTACGAACTGGTGAGGGATTTCATAGCCAGTAATATCCCGTCGGTGGGGACTTACCCGCTGGAGGGAACATACCTGATGTGGCTCGACTTCTCGAAATGGAACATGCCGGGGGAAAAACTGCAGGAATTCCTCACAAAAAAAGCGGGATTGGGGCTGAACGACGGGCGCACCTTCGGCCGCGAAGGGCTGCACCACGCCCGGATGAATCTCGCCACCCGCCGCGCCCTTGTAAAACAGGCGCTCGAACAGCTCCATAAGGCCTGCCTGGAAGAGGGGCTGGTCTGACTGATCGAGTAAGGAGAAACGGAAAGGGCGCTGCAAGTTGCAGCGCCCTTTCCGTGCGAGATGTTATTCCTATTTCAGTAGTGCGAGTTTCAATACGTCGTCGTTGTTGTGGGCGTAATGGAAGTTGAGCCCTTCGATATATTCCGGTTTGATCTCGGTGATATCTTTGCGGTTGTCTTCGCTGAGGATCAGTTCGTGGATGCCGGCGCGGCGGGCGGCCAGTATCTTTTCCTTGATCCCGCCCACGGGCATTACGCGGCCGCGAAGTGTGGTTTCCCCGGTCATTGCAACCCGCTCCTTCACCTTTTTGCCGGTATAGGTCGAGACCATAGAGGTGACCATGGTGATCCCTGCGCTGGGGCCGTCCTTGGGGATGGCTCCCTCGGGAACGTGGACGTTGATGTCGTACTTTTCGAACAGCTCCCGGTCGATGCCCAGCTCCTGGTAATGGGCCTTCACCCATTCGAAGGCGATCGTGGCGGATTCCTTCATCACATCCCCCAGGTTGCCCGTAAGGCAGAGATTACCCTTTCCGGGGCTGAGGATAGATTCCACGTAGAGGATATCTCCCCCGACCTCCGTCCAGGCAAGGCCGGTAACCACGCCCGTGATACCTCCGACCTCGTACTGTTCGTTGCGGAACTTGGGCATTCCCAGTATCCTTTCCACATCCCCGGCCGAGAGTTCGGGATCGAACTTCTCTTCGAAACCGATATTTTTTGCGCGGTGGCGCACCAACTTCGCAAGGTTTTTATCGAGGGTCCTTACCCCCGATTCGCGGGTATATTCGCTGATGATCTTCTCCATCAGCTCCTTCGATATTATAAGACTTTCGGCGGGAACCCCATGGGCTTCCAACTGTTTGGGGAGCAGGTGTTTGATTCCGATCTGCACCTTTTCCTCCATCACATAGCCCGCGATGTTTATCATCTCCATACGGTCGCGCAGGGCCGGGCTTACATTGTTTATATTGTTGGCCGTGGCGATAAAGAGCACTTTGGAGAGGTCGTATTCGATGTCAAGGTAATTGTCGTGGAAAGTGGTATTCTGCTCGGGGTCGAGAACCTCCAGAAGGGCCGATGCAGGGTCTCCGTGGTTGCCCACCCCGACCTTGTCGACCTCGTCCAGGATGATCACCGGATTGGACGACCCGGCTTTCTTTATGGTCTGTATTATCCGACCCGGCATGGCACCTATGTAGGTGCGTCGGTGGCCCCGTATCTCCGCCTCGTCGTGCAGTCCGCCGAGTGAAATGCGGCCGAACTTACGGTTGAGTGCTTCGGCGACCGATTTACCCAGCGAGGTCTTACCTACTCCCGGAGGGCCGTAAAGGCAGATGATTGGGGACTTGAGGTCACCCTTGAGTTTAATGATCGCAAGGTGTTCGAGGATGCGTTCCTTGACCTCGTCGAGGCCGAAATGGTCGTCGTCCAGCTGCTTGCGTGCATGGTTAAGATCGAGGTTGTCCTTGGTGCATTCGTTCCACGGCAGGTCGAGCATAAGGTTTAGGTAGGTCATCTGCACGGAGTATTCCGCGATGGCCGGATTGAGCCTTTCGAGCTTACTGACCTCCTTTTCGAACACTTCGGATACCTCCTTGTTCCATTTCTTTTCCCCTGCCTTTTTGCGAAGGTCGGCGATGTCGGTCTCGGCCGGGTCGCCGCCCAGTTCCTCCTGGATGGTTCGTATCTGCTGCTGGAGGTAATACTCCCTCTGCTGCTGATCGAGATCCCGCTTTACCTTGCTCTGTATCTCGCTCTTGAGCTCGACGAGCTGCTGCTCCTTGACCAGGATCTCAAGCAGTCTGCGGGCTCGCGCCAGAAGGCCTGGAGCCTCCAGCAGGTGCTGGCGGTCGGCATCCTCGAGGTCGAGGTTGGAGCAAATAAAGTTTATCAATCCCCTTTTGCTGTCGATATTCTTTATGGCGAAAGTCGCCTCCTTCGGCATAGAAGGGGAGATATTGATTATATTCAGGGCCACGTCGCGGATGGAATCCACCAGGGCGTCGAACTCGAGGTTGTTCTTGTCCAGGGAGGTGTCTTTCAAGGGGTTGATCGAAGCCTTGAAATAGGGCTCCGAGGCTATTATCCCTTTGATTTCTATCTTTTCGAGACCGTGCAGGATGACCGTAAGGTTGCCGTTGGGCATCTCGAGTATTTTGAGTATCCTGGCGGCGGTCCCTATCTTGTATATATCTTCCGGGCCCGGGTTCTCCACGTCGGCCTCCCTCTGGAGTACAGCGCCGAGGACGCCTCCGCCGCTTTCGACCTCCTTGACCAGCTTCATGCTCTTTTCGCGCCCCACGGTGATGGGCGTGATAGCCCCCGGGAAGAGCACGGAACTTCGCAGGGTCAATATAGGAAGTACATCGGGCACGGCCACACTTTCCAGCACGTCGTCCTCGTCTCCCGTTACGATCGGGATGACTTGATGACGCCCTTCGAGCATATCCGATATCGATGAAAATTCGTCTTCTATCTTATTTTTCTTACTCATATCTTTTCTCCTGGTTGCAAAGGTAATCTTTAAGGCATATAATAACAAACTGCCGGCGGCGTTTATTAAACTTGCCGACCATACCTCTTTGAGTGATAAACGGGATTAAAGGGTATAAAATTGCTATGGCGGCACGCTTAAACTCACCGCAAAATCCTATCTTTGCAAATCGAATGCAAAATGCAGAATTCGGCTCTATTTTGACAAAATGACAGCTTTTTAGCTTAGAGACCGATTTCGTGCGGCGGACATTCAGCCATGTTGAACTCAAAACCGGGCGTTTTGTCACGCAGCGGAAATAAAACTTAAGCATTAGCAAACACCACATAAATTATGGCTTTAGCTGACAGGTACACTCCCTCTGAGATCGAGCAGAAATGGTATGACTACTGGATAGAGGGAAGGCTTTTCCACTCCGAGCCCGATGAACGGGAACCTTACACGATAGTTATCCCACCGCCGAATGTAACGGGCATTCTCCACATGGGGCATATGCTGAACAACACCATCCAGGACGTGCTGATACGGCGGGCCCGTATGGCCGGCCTTAACGCCTGCTGGGTACCGGGCACCGACCACGCCTCCATAGCCACGGAAGCCAAAGTGGTGGCACGGCTCCGCGAGCAGGGGATCGAAAAGTCGTCCCTCTCCCGGCAGGAGTTTCTCGAACATGCCTGGGAATGGACGCGCGAACACGGTGGGCTGATTCTCAAACAGCTCCGCAAGCTGGGTGCATCGTGCGACTGGGACCGCACCTGCTTTACGATGGACGAGCCGCGAAGCGAAAGTGTGATTAAAGTTTTCGTCGACCTTTACAATAAGGGGAAGATATACCGCGGGGTGCGGATGGTGAACTGGGATCCCAAGGCACTGACTGCCCTCTCGGACGAGGAGGTGATATACAAGGAGATGCAGGGTAAACTCTACTACCTGCGTTACAGGATCGAGGGGACGGATGACTACGTGGTGGTCGCTACGACTCGCCCGGAGACCATTCTTGGCGATACCGGGCTCTGTGTCAACCCGGCCGACGGGCGGTATAAATCCATCGTGGGCAAAAAAGTGGTCGTTCCGCTGGTCGGCCGCCCTATCCCCGTGATCGAAGACGACTACGTGGACATGGAGTTCGGCACCGGCGCGCTTAAAGTAACCCCCGCACACGACGTGAACGACTATATGCTGGGTGAAAAATACAACCTCCCGGCCATAAATATTTTTAACGACGACGGCACGATCGCCCCCGCCGTGGGAATATACCAGGGGATGGATCGTGTCGAGCTGCGCGGGAAGATCGAAAAAGACCTCGCCGATGCCGGGCTGCTGGAAAAGGTCGAAGATTATACCAATAAGGTGGGTTGTTCCGAACGGACGGGGGTTCCCATAGAGCCGAAGCTCTCGATGCAGTGGTGGCTTAAGATGGACGAACTGGCGACCCCGGCCCTCAGGGCGGTAATGGAAGAGGAAATCAGATTCTTCCCGGCCAAGTTCCGAAATACCTACCGCCACTGGATGGAGAACATCAAGGACTGGTGCATATCCCGCCAGCTGTGGTGGGGCCAGCAGATACCGGCCTACTACCTTCCCGACGGCGGGTATGTCGTTGCAGAGAATCCGCAGCAGGCAGTTGAACTGGCACGCGAGAAGACAGGTAATAATGGGCTTGATATCAGTGACCTGCGGCAAGATCCGGACGTGCTCGATACGTGGTTCAGTTCGTGGCTGTGGCCCATATCGGTTTTCGACGGGATACGATATCCGGACAATGAGGATATCGGCTACTACTATCCGACCGACGTGCTGGTAACGGCGCCGGACATTATTTTTTTCTGGGTCGCCAGGATGATAATGATGGGGTATGAGTACCGGGACGAAAAGCCATTCGGGAGTGTTTACTTTACCGGGCTGGTACGCGACCACCAGAGGCGCAAGATGAGCAAGCAGCTGGGCAACTCGCCCGACCCGCTCGATCTTATCGATAAATACGGGGCGGACGGTGTAAGGGTGGCGATGATGCTCTGCTCGTCGGCCGGGAACGATTTGATGTTCGACGAGTCGCTTTGCGAGCAGGGACGAAACTTCGGGAACAAGATATGGAATGCCTACCGCCTTGTCGATTCGTGGAAATGCGAACGGGCGACCCCACAGCCGGAAAGCAGCCGTATAGCCATCGAGTGGTTCCGGTCGGTCATGGCACAGGCGCAGAACAGCGTAGAGTCAGATTTTGCGGTCTACCGCATATCGGAAGCGCTCATGACCACCTACAAACTCTTCTGGGACGACTTTTCGGGGTGGCTTCTGGAGATGATAAAACCGCCATACGGAAGCGGCATCGATCCCGCCACGCTCGAAGAGGTGAAGACAATATTCGAGAAATTACTGCAAATGCTCCATCCGTTTATGCCCTTTATCACCGAGGAGATATGGCAAAATATTCGTCCACGGCAGCGGGGACAAAGCATAATGCTTTCGGTTCTACCTCCGGCCGGCATAGCCCACGAGGAGCTCCTGTCCGGAATGGGAAGGGTGCAGGAAGTGGTGTCGGCCGTGCGCGGAATCCGCAAAGAGAAAAATATTCCAAGTCGTGAGCAGCTTAGGCTCGTGGTCATTCCCGACGGGAACTATCCTGCCCGGTATGAATCCGTACTGGTGAAGATGGCCAATCTCTGCGGCGTGGGAAAAGCGGAAGAAAAAGTACCGGACGCACTCTCTTTCATCGTCAAGACCACCCGCTATTTCGTACCCTTGGAAAATGCGATAGACAAGCAGGCGGAACTTAAAAAACTCCGTGACGAGCTCGCCTACTACGAAGGCTTCCTGAAGTCCGTAATGGGAAAACTCGATAACGAAAGGTTCGTGGCCAGTGCCCCGAAACATGTCGTTGAGAATGAAATTGCAAAAAAGAACGACGCCCGGGCGAAGATAGAGGCTATAAGGGTTCAGATAGAGGGGTTGAGCTGACGATCGGTCTTCTGCAGACCATCAAGACCGGCCGTAAGGCCGGTCTTCTATTATGACTATATGCCCATCGCATACCTTGCCTCCGGCGGGCCCGATGCGGATTGTCACCGGCCTTAATCTCGACCGGAAGGATCCGATAATTTCCTTTCGGCGGGCAAACTATTCAAGGCTTTATTTAATTATACAGCCACAAATCTCTGCGGTGAAGAAAAAAGGACGGTAATGATACCGTCCTTTTGTGGGAACATCCCGAAAGATAGGGCTCCGTTAATAGTATCCGTCGAGAGACTGGAGGCGGGAATCGATATAATCGGCGGTAACCTCTTCCATCATCAGTGTAACCGTCATATCGCCGGTAATGGTTATTTCCTCTTCGGCATAGGTATAGACACCGTCCATGACGCCCACGGCGAAGATGCGGCCGGTTATATTGTCGGGCATGCTGTTGTCGTAGCTCTGCACCGTATAGGCATCTAACAGGGTGGTCATCTGGGCGAGGATGGTACCGTCTTTTTCGCAGAAGAGGATATGGGGCGCGCTGTCTTTAGACCTGAAATTTGCGAATTTATCGGTCTGGCCCGAAAGGACGATCGTAAGGGTGTGCTGGCCATTTTCGTAGATGTCGCAGTTGGCCCATCCGAGCTGTCCGATCTCAAATTCGAAATTTTCCCTGTTGGACTGGATTTCCTGCATATCGTCCTCGGCGTCGAGCCAGGCGAATCCGTCGCCGTTATCGCCCGCCTTGTCGGTACCGTACCAGAGCATAGTCCAGTAATTGTCGGGCCGGAGTCTATGCGGAAGGCTTACCGAGATTTTCTCGGCGAGCTTTCCATCGACCTCGGTTCCGGCCGAGTAGGCATTGATATAGAAAAACCCGTCGGTTCTAAGGTAGCCTTTTGGGCCGAAGGCAGTGCCCTCGTAATTCGTGTTGGTACCGGTCAGGGCGATGGCACTCAGGCTCATCATTTCATAGAGTTCGATGTCGACTTTCCCTTCGACTACCTTACCGCCGACGGTGAAGGTACCCGGAAGGATGGTAAACTGTATGCCGTCCTTACCCTTAATGGTTACGGGAGCTTCGGACATATCGATGGTAAACTCTTGTTTCAGGTCGTCGAAGTTGGATTGGAAATAGTCTTCGGTGGTACGGATGCCGTCGGTGCCGAAGGGCGGATCGATGGGATCGTCGTCGCTGCATGCGGAAAGAACAAGTACCAGGATAAGTGCCGGGTAGAAAAATAATCTTTTCATAATTAGATAGTTAAATTATTAAATATTAAATCCGGATCTAATAAATATCGTTTCGAAAGCTTCTACATAACAGATACGGCGACCCGTTAAAAAGTTGCATCGCCAGAGTACGATCTTTTGGCCACGACTCGGGTGTTGCGACATATATCCCTATACTTCAAAGGATTGCCAACACTTTGAATCAGGCTGAAAAATACAATTTTTTGTTGTTGGATCGAAGCGGAAAAACGGAATTTGAATAATAGAAGCGCCCGCTCCGTCAGACCATCTGCTGCATCTGGATAAGTTTGTAGTAGACCCCC
>JAJBVJ010000286.1 GCA_020859875.1 Rikenellaceae bacterium | reverse complement strand
CCTCGAAATCTGGTATGATGATGCCATTCCAGATTGGGGGCCGAAGGATAAAGGGTTTTATCAAATGGAAGAAGGATCTTCTTTCCATGAAAAATTTTTATCGAATGACCGCACGAAGATACTTCCTCAAAGCAGCTTGATACTTCAACACGATAGTCGGGAGTTATGGTTACCAGTCCACGGTCAAAAGCCCTGTGCATAGTGGGGCAGAGCGCAATCCCATTAGTTACCGTGTCGTCATGGCTGATCGAAACCTGGTAAATATGACATGCATCTATCAGCGAAAAATGATGATCGGTATTTATACCCAACCCGGTGATGCAGCAGGTGTTACTATAAATTCTTTTAACTTCTTTCTTAAAATAAGTTCCACGAATGAATTCTTCCTCTTCTCTGCCTTCGGAGTCATTATCTGTGGCTTTTTCATAATCGATGCGGTATTCTGCAGAGGGAGAGCTTAAGATGGACGTCACAATATAGTTTAGATATTCATAACCGTATTTAACGCTTTTAATGGAGACCGTAAAGTAACAGCGAAGCAAAGTCTGTCTTAATATCTCTCTCGTTTTCGGGCCGGACAATAGTAAGAATAATTCCGGGTCGATAACAGCACATTCACAAGTTGATAGCAAGGATTTAAAACTTTTGATCGACTTGCTTTTTGTTGAAGGAATTATGTTACCTGGCTTTTCGATTAACCTCCAGAAAGGCTCACTACGCATATGGAAATAAGGCAAAGCAAAATTACATTTATGTTCCGTTGTGACCAGGTGTTTCCAGTAGCCACGGAAAAATGCGATAAGTTCCGGAGTAATATAAATATAACGACTGGTTATAAAGCCTCGTTCAAAAGCTTCAAGAACACTAAGTAATAATATAGGCTTATGCGGAGCTCCACCGAATACGGTTGCTCTATGAAGTTTCTTAAAACACTTTATATAATATGCTAGATCTCTCACTGTCTATAAAAATAGATAAAAGATTAGGCAGTCCGGAACATCTGTCCTTTTGTGCTATAATGAAGTCTTATTCCAATACGGAACCTGCAATTCGTTTCTTGTGGGTGCTATCTCGGTATATGGGTTTTGTATTTAATTCCGCAATCAATTTACATACCCCCGATGAATAATGGTTACTATTACTTCTTTGTCACAGTTTGAAATGCGGCTATATTCCGCCCGCAGACCGGAAGCACAAATTTTGGTGATACATCCAATCTAAGGGCTTTGTTGTTCAGGCTATCAGAGAGTTATAAATAAGCACCATTCCCTCTTTCTCTTCCGCCCATAAGGCAGATATTCAGACAACTATATGGTTAATACCCAATGGGTGCTTTTATTTGAGAAATACTTATCTATAAAGGGAACAGACCGGTAAGGAATTGCTCTTGCTGCCGGGAATAAATACCTGCCCGTATTACCTCTATAAGGATTATAATGGCAGGAACATGTAAAATTTGGGTAAATTGCATCGAAAAACCAAAAAGATGAAACCCGGGAAGTTATTAATGTTGACGGCGCTGACCGTCATAGTGTATTGTTGTTCGCCCGGCGAAAAGCCGAATGAGCTGACTGTCATGAGCTACAACATCCGCAACTGCATCGGAATGGACGGGGTCGAAGACCACCTCAGGGCGGCTGCGGTCATTTCCGGGATCTCGCCCGATGTGGTGGCTCTTCAGGAGCTCGACAGTGCGGCCCTTCGAACCGGCTCGAGGGATGTGCTCGGGATATTGGCTGAAATTACCGGGATGTATCCGACTTATGGGCCCGCCATCGATTTCGACGGCGGTAAATACGGAGTCGGTATCCTATCGAGGGAAAAGCCCCTTTCTTTCAGGAACATTCCGCTTCCCGGTCGGGAAGAGAGGCGCACTCTTCTGGTTGTGGAATTTGCAGATTATTATATTTTCAATACCCACCTGTCCCTTACCGAGCAAGACCGCTTGGTCTCGATCGAAATAATCCGCCGCGCGGTCGAAGTATGCAAAAAACCGGTAATCCTGGCCGGAGATTTCAACGATGTGCCGGACTCCCCCACTGTCGAAATATTCACCAGATATTTCACTGCGGTAAGCGATACGGACTCGCGCACTTTCCCGGCCGGAGCTCCCGCAGAGTGTATCGATTACATCATGTTTCATGGCTCTCCCGCAGATGTCGATATATTGGATAACGGTGTCGACACCGCAGCGATCGCATCCGACCACTGCCCCATCTGGGCGACAATCAGGTTCTGAAGCGCCACGTTATCACCGAACCCTTATTTTGTAATAATTATTGTTTCGGCAGTCCCGCTACGCTGCGCATCACTGTTGCCGGCGGTACTGCAGGGGGGTAATCCCTGCGGTCTTTTTAAATAGCCGGTTGAAATAGGAAAGATTGTTGAAAGCGAGTCGGTGGGCGATATTTTTTACCGAAAGGTCGGTGGTCGTCAGCATCAGCTGGGCATTCTCTATTTTGCGTCGGGTTACATATTCGAGCGGAGTGGTGCCGAGTTCTCTTTTAAATAGCCGGATGAAGTGGTCGTGGGAAAGAAAACAAAGCCCCGCAAGTTCTTCCACGCTGATGGGCTTATCGATGTTTTTACGGATATGGCTCACTACTGCTCGTATCCGGGAATCGTTAATGCTGTTTTTTACCCGGGCACCGGACAGGAAACGGGAAAGCAGTATGCTCAAAAGTCCGGTAGTTTCCACGGCTACCTCCGGCGGGTTCAACTCGTTCTTGCGGATGTAGGACATCAGGCTGGCAGGGTTGTCATAAAAGGAGGGATCGTAGTGGGGGAGTTCCCGCCCGGGATTGATCTCCAGGAGTCTTTCCACCAGTTGCCTGTCCAGCGGGCAGGCCGGTACCTCGGGGGGCAGGTCGTACTCCTCGAGGAAACGCACCTTGGCCGAGGGTTTTTCATAAATATGGAAATAATATGATTCGAGGTAATCGTCGCACCGGTAGCCGTGCATGGTGAAGGGAGGGATCAGATAGAGCCTGCCCGGCTCTATTGCGATCTCCCCCGCCGGGGTCTCGATTACGGCATTACCGACCAGAATAAGATACAGACGGGCAAAGGGGCTGCTGACGTTTTTCCAGTTCCAGTCGGCATGGTGCCGGGAGAGCCCGGCATTTAGCAGGATTGGGTGCATGGAAAATATTTCAGCCATCGTTTATCGAATTTATGTCATGCGGTCGCCACTAATTTAGGTAAATTTATCGGAATTGTGCTATAAATGGCGGAAAAACCGTTAAAGGTTCCCGGATGGGTTTCATACATTTGTAAAAACCTAAATCACTACCCGTTATGTCTTCCGGGCCAAAGGTAGTACCCAAAGCGAACCTCGCAGCGTTCATCCTCGTGACGACGCTCTTCTTCGCATGGGGTTTCGCAAACGACATCACCAACCCGATGGTAAAGGCGTTCTCCAAGATCTTCCGGATGAGCGTTACGGACGGTGCGATGATACAGCTGGCCTTCTATGGTGGATATTTCGCCATGGCATTTCCGGCCGCGATCTTTATCCGCAAATATTCCTATAAATCCGGGATCCTTCTCGGACTGGGCCTCTATGCCGTGGGAGCATTGATGTTTATCCCGGCGAGCGCCGTCGGTCTCTATTACCCCTTCCTGATTGCCTATTTCGTCCTTACCTGCGGCCTTTCGTTCCTCGAAACCAGTGCCAATCCCTATATTCTCAGTATGGGTGACGAGCGGACGGCGACGCGCCGCCTCAATCTGGCCCAGGCTTTCAATCCGATCGGGTCTCTGCTCGGGATGTTTTGCGCTATGAACTTTATCCAGGCGCGGCTCGACCCTCTCGATACCGTCGGTAGAGGCTCCCTTTCTGAGGCCGAGTTCGAGGCCGTGAAACAGTCCGACCTGGGTGTGCTGACAGCTCCCTATGTAGCGGTCGGTATAGCGGTTATAATACTTTTCCTGGTGATACTCTGCACCAGGATGCCTCGTAACGACGATAGGAACCACTCCCTCGATCTGGGGGCCGTAATGAAACGGCTTATGGGATTGGCACGCTACCGCGAAGGTGTGATCGCCCAGTTCTTCTATGTTGGGGTACAGATCATGTGCTGGACCTTTATCATCCAGTACGGCACCCGGGTCTTTATGGCAGAAGGGATGTCCGAGACACAGGCCGAGGTGGTGAGCCAACGGTACAATATAGCGGCGATGATCATTTTCTGCATCAGCAGATTTATCTGCACATTCCTTCTGAAATACATTCCCCCGGGAAGGCTGCTCATGTCGCTCGCAATAGCCGGCGGGGTCTTTATTTGCGGGGTGATCGGATTCCGTGATATTAAAGGAATATATTGTCTGGTAGCCGTGTCTGCATGCATGTCCCTTATGTTCCCTACAATATACGGGATAGCGCTCGAAGGGTTGGGAGACGATGCAAAATTCGGGGGCGCCGGGCTTATTATGGCTATCCTCGGAGGTTCCCTGCTGCCGCCGCTGCAGGCTTCGATCATCGACCGTGGGGTCGTAGCGGGCATTCCGGCCGTGAACTTTTCGTTCGTGGTGCCGCTTGTCTGCTTCGCGGTAATTGCGGTCTACGGCTTCAGGACATACAGGGTATTTAAAGTTAGGCGATAACCATAAAAATTATAACGATGGAAAAAAGATTCAGGGGCGATTGGCCCAGGATAGGAATCCGTCCGGTAATCGACGGACGCATGAACGGAGTGCGCGAATCGCTCGAAGACCAGACTATGAACATGGCAAAGAGTGTAGTACGGCTGCTTTCGGAGAATATACGGTATCCCGACGGGACGCCCGTGGAATGTGTCATTGCCGATTCTACCATCGGACGGGTGGCCGAGAGCGCTGCATGTGCAGAGAAGTTCCGCCGTGAGAATGTTGCGGTCACCATTACGGTTACCCCGTGCTGGTGTTACGGCAGCGAGACGATGGATATGGAGCCTCATACGGTCAAAGCGGTTTGGGGTTTCAACGGTACGGAGCGCCCCGGTGCCGTTTATCTGGCCGCGGTGCTGGCCGCACATGCCCAGAAGGGCTTGCCCGCTTTCGGCATATACGGGCGCGATGTGCAGGATGCAGGGACGGAAGGCATCCCGGAGGATGTCACGGAAAAACTGCTCCGGTTCGCCCGCGCGGCAACCGCGGTCGCTGTAATGCGCGGCAAATCATACCTGTCGATCGGTGCCGTCTGCATGGGTATAGCCGGTTCCATCGTAAATCCCGACTTCTTCGAGGAATACCTCGGCATGCGGTGTGAAGGGATCGACGAGGTGGAGCTGATCCGCCGTATAAACGAAGGAATATATGACAAGGCGGAATTCGAGAAAGCACTCGCATGGGCTCAAGAAAAATGTAAGGAAGGTGACGATATATGTAACCGCGACGATTTGAAAAAAGACCGGGCGGCAAAAGAGGAAGATTGGGAGTTCGTGGTCAAGATGGCCGTTATCATCAAAGACCTGATGAGCGGAAATCCGAAACTCAAAGAACTCGGGTTCGGGGAGGAGGCTCTCGGCCATAATGCCATAGCGGCGGGGTTTCAGGGTCAGCGCCAGTGGACAGACCATCTGCCCAACGGCGACTTCGCCGAGGCTATCCTCAACTCTTCGTTCGATTGGACCGGCATCCGTGCCCCTTACATCCTTGCCACGGAAAACGACGCACTCAACGGGGCTTCGATGCTACTGGGACACCTTCTCACCAATTCGGCCTCGGTATTTGCCGATGTGAGAACCTACTGGAGCCCCGAGGCGGTGGAGAGGGTGACAGGAAAAAAACTTACCGGGACGGCCTCCGGCGGAATGATACACCTTATAAACTCCGGCGCCGCCTCGCTCGACGGAACGGGAATGCAGTCGGATGCTGACGGCAAGCCCGCCATGAAACCTTTTTGGGAGATCACCCGGGCAGAAGCGGATGCCTGTCTCGAAGCAACGCGGTGGATACCGGCCAGCCGCGAATATTTCCGCGGGGGAGGGTTCTCCTCAAAATTCCTCACCCGGGGCGGGATGCCCTGCACGATGTTGAGGCTCAATTTGGTAAAGGGTCTGGGCCCGGTTCTCCAGATTGCCGAGGGGTGGAGCGTGGATATCGATCCCGAGATCCACAGAATACTGGACGAGCGCACCGACCGCGGATGGCCCACTACCTGGTTTGTTCCCCGCCTGACCGGAAGCGACAGTTTCAAGGACGTTTATTCGGTGATGAACAACTGGGGGGCCAACCACGGCTCTGTCAGTTATGGCCACATCGGGGCCGATCTGATCACCCTGGCCTCGATGCTCCGAATACCCGTATGCATGCACAATGTTGAGGAGAAAGATGTTTTCCGTCCCGCCGCATGGGCGGCATTCGGGATGGAGAAGGAGGGTGCGGATTACCGGGCCTGCCGCGCTTACGGGCCTTTGTATAAATAACCAGCTGAATCTATATATATTTGTTATTGGGATGAGGGCCGCGGGATCTACCGCGGCTCTTTTCGTGGCAGACAACCCGGCCTGTTTCGGTTATCGCCCGACTCGGTGATCGTAAACGCAGGCCCGTAACCACAATGGGCTCCCTTTTTGCCGGGATGTTCTATTTGCGAAATTTATGGCGGGGAATCGCTGGAAAATATTAACTTTGTGACTTCGGCATAGCATATTTATTTAGTTCACCTTCGCCTGTTATCGACCCCGCTGCCGGACTACCCGCAGGCTTTAAATTATGAAAAATGGAAGACAACCGTAATTTGAGCACGAGCGACAGCCAGGTTGCTCCCGACTACCTGTTCGAGGTAAGCTGGGAAGTATGCAACAAAGTCGGAGGGATTCATACCGTAATCGCAACGAAAGCGCTCAGTATCCTCGATAAGATCCGAGATGAAAAGTATATCCTTATAGGCCCGGATGTGAACCGTGAGGAGCCCAATCTGGAGTTCGAGGAAGACCCCGAACTTTTCAGGGCGTGGCGCCAGCTCGTCTATAACGACGGGATCAGGATAAAGGTGGGCCGATGGAAGATCAAGGGTAGCCCGATCGCCGTACTGGTAGACTTCTCCTCGTTCTTTTCTACGAAAGACGATGTGCTCAAATTCCTGTGGGAAACCTACCGCGTCGATTCGCTGAGCGGCCAGTGGGATTATATCGAGCCGGTGCTGTTCGGTTATGCGGCGGGGAAAGTGATAGAGAGCTTCGTAGATAATTTCTGCTCCTCTACCGACCGTGTCGTGGCACATTTCCACGAGTGGATGACAGCCAGCGGGGGGCTCTATCTGCAGAAATACTCTCCCTACACCGCCACTGTTTTCACAACCCATGCGACAATACTCGGACGCACACTGGCCGGCAACGGACAGCCCTTATACAGTAATCTTCCGCGGTTCATCCCGGACGAATTCGCCCGCCAATACAATATCATGGCCAAGCACTCCCTCGAACGCACGGCCGCATCGGAGTTCGACTGTTTCGCAACCGTGAGCGACCTTACCGCGCGCGAATGCCGCTATCTTCTGACCAAAGAGGTGGACATCGTGACTCCCAACGGTTTCGAGGACGACATCGTCTGGAAGGGGAAGGAACTCGAAGAAAAACGCCGCCGCTCCCGTAGCCTGATGATCGAAGTAGCGGAGGCCTGCCTCGGCATAAAATACGACCATGATCCGCTGATCGTGGGAACGAGCGGGCGGTACGAATTCAAAAACAAGGGGATCGACGTGCTGGTCGCTTCGCTAAAAAAAGTGGCCGAGGAGAACCCCCGAAGGCCCGTTTTGGCCTACATTACCGTCCCCGCGGGAAACAACGGCCCCAGGCGCGATCTGAAAGCGCACCTTGCCGATCCCTCGAACCAGATCGATTCCACGTTGTATAAACATACCACCCATTATCTGGCGGGGGGGGATCCCATAGTGGAGGCGATGAAGGATAGCGTACTTACCCGTCCGGACTCCCCGGTGCAGGTAATATTCGTTCCTTCTTACCTGAACGGTAACGACGGGATATTCGATATGCCCTACTACGAGCTGCTTGCCGGGATGGATATAACGGTTTTTGCCTCATACTACGAACCGTGGGGATATACCCCGCTGGAGAGCGTGGCTTTCTCGGTTCCGACCGTCACGACGAGCCTCGCCGGATTCGGCCTGTGGGTCGACAGGCATAAGGCCGGCCATAAGGGAATAGATGTAATAGAGCGCACCGACGATAACGACGGTTATGTCGTGGACAGCATAGCCCGGGAGATCGTCCGCTATGCCGGGATGGACGAGAAGGAGTACCGAAAAGCCCGGGAGTCGGCTTTCGAGATTTCGAAATCCGCGCTATGGAAAAATCTTGTCGATTACTATTGGAAAGCCTACTCGACGGCAATCGACCATGCGATCTCACGCACCAACAAGGTAATATACGAAGGCGGGGGCGCCCACTACGAGCAGATCAACTTTGTCCGCCAGCAGCTGGTGAGCAACACTCCGACCTGGACTCGGATAATGGTCGAGAAGTCGCTTCCCGACCGCCTGCGTCCGCTCGAAGTGCTTTCGCGTAATCTTTGGTGGTCATGGACTTCCGGCGCTCACGAGCTGTTCGAATATGCCGACCCGGAACTCTGGGCCGACAGCGACAGGAACCCCATCGTCCTGCTCGACCGCCTGAACGTGAGCCGAATCAAAGAGCTGGAGAGCGACGATGTTTTCCTCGAAAAGCTGGATGCGGTCTATTCGGTATTCACCGAATACATGGATGAAAAAAAGACGGCCAAGGGGCCCAGGATTGCATATTTCAGTATGGAATACGGCCTTCACAGTTCTTTGAAAATATATTCGGGAGGTCTCGGTATCCTCGCCGGCGACTACCTCAAGGAGGCCAGCGACAAGAATGTGCCGATGGTCGCGGTGGGCCTTCTCTACCGCTACGGTTACTTTACCCAGAAACTTTCGGCCCAAGGCGAGCAGGAGGCGGGCTACGAGGCCCAGACCTTCTCGAAACTCCCTATCACGCCTGTTCGGGACGAGGAGGGGAACTGGATGAGCATACATATAGCTTTCCCGGGACGAACCGTAACCGGGCGTATCTGGAAATGCGAGGTGGGAAGGACAGACCTCTATCTGCTCGACACCGACCACGACCTCAATCTCGAAGAAGACCGCACGATCACCCACCACCTCTACGGCGGCGACTGGGAGAATAGGCTCAAGCAGGAGCTCCTGCTCGGCATCGGGGGAATCCGTGCACTGAACGTAATGGGGATCAAACAGGACGTTTACCACTGCAACGAGGGCCATGCGGCCCTTATAGGGATCGAACGGATCCGCAACCTGGTCAATAAATCGAAGCTCTCGTTCAGCGAGGCCCTCGAAGTGGTGCGTTCTTCTTCGCTGTTCACTACCCATACCCCGGTTCCGGCCGGCCACGACGCCTTTCCCGAGTCGATGATCCGCCAGTATATGTCGCACTATCCCGACAGGCTCGACATAACGTGGGATCAATTCATAAATCTCGGACGGGTGAATCCCAACGATTCGAACGAAAAGTTCTCGATGAGCTTCCTCGCATCTAATCTTTCGCAGGAGGTCAACGGAGTTAGCTGGCTCCACGGCGAGGTAAGCAAAGATATACTGGGAGCCATGTGGCCCGGCTACTTCAAGGATGAACTGCATGTAGGGTATGTTACCAACGGGGTGCACTTCCCGACATGGACGGCCCCGAACCTGCGCAAACTCTACCAACGGTATTTCCCGGAAGGCTTCAACCAGAAGGATTACGATATTCCGGCATGGCATAAAGTCCACGAAATCGAGGACGGGGAGCTCTGGAACGAGCGGATGTATCTCAAAGATAAGCTCATCCGCCATATCCGCAAAAGGCTTACC
>JAJBVJ010000162.1 GCA_020859875.1 Rikenellaceae bacterium | reverse complement strand
GCTTTGTATTTGTGGAAGGCGGTGAAACACTGGTTTCCATCGGAAATGAAACCTACCTCTTCAAGTCCGGCGACTGCGGAGTGATCCCGGCGGGGCAGGTTTTTTCGGTGCGTTATTGGGACGACTGCACCGGCTATATGGGAGGTTTCCACACCGACTTCCTCAATGCCGACTGCAGCGGCCGCAGCGTTTTACGCTCTTTTCCCTCCCTTCGCAAATGGGGCGGCCATAAAGTCCATTTCGGGGATATGCAAGCCCCCTTCGTCGCAAATATCCTCCGGCGAATCGAAAAGGAGAGCTCGAACTCGAACAATCTCGACATCCTGCGCACCTACCTGACGGCCCTGCTTGTGGAGATAGAACAGGCCCGCTCCGGGGAATCTGCCGGGGAACCCGACCTCGACCACAAACTCTGCAACGATTTCGTGGAATATATTTTCGAGAACCCTGCAAGCGACCACTCCGCAGCATTCCATGCCGCAAGGTTGAACGTCTCGGTGCCCCACCTCACCCGTACTGTTAAGAATCTGACCGGTAAAACGCCGCAAGTATGGATAAACGAGGCGGTGATACTCGAAGCTAAAGTACTCCTCGAACATACCGACCTTCCCGTCGGGGAGATTGCCGGTAGGGTCGGCCACAGCGACCCCTCCTATTTTACGCGCCTGTTCCGTAGAGCGGTGGGAATGGCCCCTACGGCATACCGTGCCGGCACGAAAAATCCCAAAATAGGATAATATAGTCCTAAAGACACCCCCGTGGTTTAATTACTTTTGCGCTTGTTAATTTAAACCGGGATGGTGTGAACCCGATCTTACCGTTTCTTTTCTCCATATTGCCCCTTACCCCGTCCGGTTCGGATGCCGACAGTGTGGCCTTTCCCCATGAACTTCCACTGAGCGAAGTAACGGCCCCTCTGAAACAAAAAGGGGATATTTTCCATCAACCCATCGCCGGAACATCGTTCACCCTGTCCCGCATCCAGGGAGAGGGGATATCGACCCAGAAAGATTTTTCACTGCTCACTCCGAATCTTTATCTTCCGGATTACGGCTCCCGGATGACCTCGTCGATCTACATTCGCGGGATCGGGGCGAGGATGGAACAGCCCTCTCTCGGCCTTTATATAGACAATGTTCCGATACTGAACAAAAACAATTACGAATTCGATTTCTACGATATTCGCCGTGCCGACATTCTTCGCGGCCCCCAGAGTACGCTTTACGGCCGCAACAGTATCGGTGGAGTCATAAATATTTTCACCCTTTCACCCTTGGAGTATCAGGGAGTTAGAGCCTCGGCAGGTTACGGCAACGGGAATACGGCCGACGTTGTGGCATCCGTCTACCGGCGCCCCACGGAGAAATTCGGGTGGTCGCTGGCCATATCCCACCATAGCAGCGACGGTTTCTTTACTAACGAGTACGACGGCAGCCATGCCGACAAAATACTGACCGAAGGAGTCCGAGGCCGCCTTCAATGGAAATTGTCCGACAAGCTTTTTGTGGACAACACCCTCTCTTTCAACTATGTCGACCAGAAAGGATTTGCTTACGCCTACCTCGATCCCCTTACGGGCCACGCCGGGAATGTAAACCATAACGATCCGTGTAAATATTACCGCACGGGCCTGATCAACGGGACTACCGTTCGCTACGACGGCCCGCGATACCAGTTCCAAAGCGTGACAAGCTACCAGTTCATGGACGACAGGATGACCCTCGACCAGGATTTCCTTCCAGTATCGATGTTCACACTGGTACAGGCCCAGAAGGAACATGCCGTAACACAGGAGGTACTTTTCCGCTCCAACGACGATTCCCGGCGGTGGCATTGGCTCGCGGGAGCCTTCGCTTTCTACAAACACAACCGGATGAATGCCCCGGTAACTTTCAAAGAAGACGGAATCGAACAGCTTATATTGGAGAATGCCAATAAATATATCGAGGAATTCCTACCCGGCAACAGCCTTACCGTAGAGGAGGATATGTTCGTGATCTCCAGTAGGTTCAAACTCCCTGCATACGGATTCGCACTCTTCCATCAATCCTCCCTAGAGACCGGCCGGTGGAGGCTTACGGCGGGTGTGAGAGCCGATTTCGAACATATAGCTATGAGATTCGACAATTACGGAGCCTTCAGTTACAACCTTCCGATGGACGGGCCGCAGTATAATCTTCTGGAAACCGCCATGCATGGAAACGAAACCCATTCTTTTTTCGAGATCCTTCCCAAAGTCTCGGCCATGTACAGGTTCAGGGCCGGAAACCTGTATGCAACCGTCACCCGCGGATATAAGGCCGGCGGTTTCAACACCCAGATTTTTTCCGATATTCTCCAGAATAAAATGCGCGAAGACCTTATGGCAGTGATGGGCTTCAATTCAAAATCCAATACGACCAAAACCTCCTACGAACCGGAATCCAACTGGAACTTCGAGGCCGGCACACACCTCGTCATGATGGAAAGCCGCCTTCGAATAGAGGCCGCCGCCTTTTACATCCATTCACGCAATCAGCAGATCACAGTATTTCCTCCGGGCCAGAGCACGGGCAGGCTTATGTCGAACGCGGGGAAATCGAGAAGCCGGGGCGCGGAACTGTCCGCGGGTTATACGGGCAGGAATTTCATCTTAGATGCGAGCTACGGCTTTACCGATGCCCGGTTTATCGAATATAACGATAATCAGAACGACTACAAAGGCCACAAAGTACCCTACGCACCCCGGAATACCCTATATGCAGGCGGAGAGTACCGCTTCGAAATCCCCAAAGGATTCCTCGACCGCATATCTCTCCGCGTAGATTGGCGCGGAGCCGGTTCTATGTACTGGAACGAAGACAATAGTGCAAAGCAGGGTTTCTACGGCCTTTGGGGTGGTGATATTTCATTTAAAGCGGGTAATTACCGCCTCGATATTTGGGGAAAGAACCTTACGGGAAAGAGATACGACACCTTCTGGTTCAAATCCATCGGCAACAGTTTCGTGCAGAAGGGAAAACCCCGCCAATACGGTGCGACATTAAGATTTAATTTATAACAAACTTATCATGAGAAAAAAATTATTGCTGTTACTTGCATTTGCTTCCTTCGCCGCACTATACTCGTGCAGCGACGACAAAGACACGGAAATTGAAGAAAACGGTTATGAGAATCCTGCCGACGCCGCCTCCTGGTTTTATAAGGGCACCATGGAAGTGGCCCCGGTAGACGAAAGTGGCTCTGTATATTACTGGGAAAATCAGAAGATGAAACTGGTTTTTGACGATGACAGAAAGACCTGCAATCTGGTAATGTATCAGGCTAATTTTGCAGAGGATATGCCGGTGACACTCGACATCGTGGTGAATGGGATGGCAGTTTCGCAAACAACCACCGGATATACCATCACGGGCGATAATATAATACCGTTGTATTACAATGGCCGAACGGATAGCTTCGAGCCTTATCCGAAATATATTATGACCGCCATTAGTATAAACGCTGCTGCCGATGCCATCTCACTTTCTCTTACCTGCGGTGACTATCCCGTAACATTCTTAGCTCCCGCTTATGAAGCCACGGCCGGTGAAAAGGACAATTTCGGTGAGGATTTCGACGAGTAAGTCCGATAGCCGTTAACAGAAAAAGGCCGCGAAATTCGCGGCCTTTCTATCGAGTAGTAATATTTACCGGCTATTTACCGAAAAAACTTCCCACTTTTTCCATAATGCTTTCTCCACCGCCGGATGATGCCGATCTGCCGGAGGCCCCTTTGAAAGCGTTGACTATCGAACTTATATTAAAGCCCGAATCGCTGCGGTCATTGGCCTTGTGGGAGAAGAGGGCTATCACGGCCGGCACGACCAATAAGGCGATTTTGCTCGCCGAACCTTTGTCGAGGCCGACCTTCGACGTGAGCGAAGAGATCACGTTCGACTGGAGGCCTTGTGTGATGTTGCTTTGGCGGATTGCAGAAGAATCTTCCGAATGGGCACCTCCCGTCCCGAGCAACGAAGCGAAGGAGGTTATATTCTCAGGAGTCGCGTAATCCTTCAACCCGTCTATAAGCGATGCGGTCGTAGCCTGCACCGCCTCGCCTTTTTTTTCCTCGGGAATATCCGCCTCTTTTCCGATCATATCCCCTACCTTATCCTTGACAAGGGAAATAATATTTTCCAACATAGCTTTTACTGTTTTATAAAGTTCACCGTACCAGATGCAAACATTACGCCGTTGGAAACACCGGAAAAAGAAAAAGGGAAACGCCGGGCGCTTCCCTTTTTATCGAATCTATCGGCGTTTTACATCATACCGCCCATTCCACCCATTCCGGGGGCACCGCCCATCGGGGCAGGATTTTCCTCTTTTTTATCGGAGAGGACGCACTCGGTGGTAAGGAACATCGAGGCCACCGAAGCCGCATTCTCGAGGGCCACGCGGGCAACCTTGGTCGGATCTATGATACCGGCGCTGAACATGTCTTCGTAGACGTCGGTGCGGGCATTGTAGCCGTATGCGCCTTTACCCTCTTTTACTTTGTTGACGACCACCGATCCTTCGCCGCCTGCATTTGCAACGATCTGGCGGAGCGGCTCTTCGATGGCGCGTTTAACGATGTGAATCCCGGTAGTCTCGTCCTCGGTCTCACCCTTGAGGGCTTCGAGTTTCTCTACGGCACGGATGTAAGCCACGCCGCCTCCGGGGATAATCCCCTCTTCGACCGCGGCACGGGTTGCGGCCAGTGCATCTTCCACCCGGTCTTTTTTCTCCTTGAGTTCCACCTCGGTTGCGGCACCCACGTAGAGGACGGCCACACCGCCTGCCAGTTTTGCAAGGCGCTCGGCGAGTTTTTCCTTGTCGTAGTCGGAAGTGGTAACTTCCATCTGTTTGCGGATCTGACCCACGCGGGCGTCGATGGCTTCCTTGGCACCGGCACCGTTCACGATGGTGGTAGTCTCCTTGTTGATCGATACTTTGTCGGCATTTCCGAGCATATCGAGAGTAGCCTCGTCGAGTTTAAGACCTTTCTCTTCCGATATTACGGTACCTCCGGTGAGGATCGCTATATCTTCGAGCATCTCCTTGCGGCGGTCGCCGAATCCCGGAGCCTTCACGGCAGCAATCTTGAGTGCGCCGCGAAGTTTGTTCACCACCAGGGTAGCAAGAGCTTCGCCGTCTATATCTTCGGCTATAATTACCAGCGAACGGCCGTTCTGGGCAACCGGCTCGAGCACACCGATCAGCTCCTTCATGGTCGATACCTTCTTGTCGGTAATCAGTATGTAGGGATTTTCCAGCACCGCCTCCATCTTTTCCGAGTCGGTCATAAAATAGGGTGAAATGTAGCCACGGTCGAACTGCATACCTTCCACCACATCTACATGGGTCTCCGTACCTTTGGCTTCTTCTACCGTGATAACCCCCTCTTTGCTCACTTTTCCCATAGCCTCGGCTATCAGGGCTCCGATCGTACTGTCGTTGTTAGCGGAGATAGTGCCCACCTGTTCTATCTTGCTGATGTCACTGCCTACTTCCTGGCTCTGCTCACGCAGGCTGTCGATCACGGCTGCTACGGCTTTGTCGATACCCTTCTT
This sequence comes from Rikenellaceae bacterium, assembly GCA_020859875.1. Classification (GTDB taxonomy): domain Bacteria; phylum Bacteroidota; class Bacteroidia; order Bacteroidales; family Rikenellaceae; genus WRDF01. The sequence goes on along the minus strand of JAJBVJ010000162.1, from coordinate 4,315 downwards.
GAGATCCATCGGGTTTGCACCGGCGGTAACGTTCTTGATACCCACACCAATTATGGATTGGGCGAGTACGGTTGCGGTAGTGGTACCGTCGCCGGCATCGTCGTTGGTTTTGGAAGCTACTTCCTTTACCATCTGTGCACCCATATTGGGAACCGCATCCGTTAGTTCGATCTCTTTGGCCACGGTCACACCGTCTTTGGTTATCTGGGGAGAGCCGAATTTCTTTTCGATGATAACATTGCGGCCTTTGGGGCCGAGGGTTACTTTCACTGCATCTGCCAGTGCGTCGACACCCTGTTTGAGAAGCTCACGCGCTTCCACGTCGTATTTGATTTCCTTTGCCATTGTTAACGGATTTAAAGATGATTTAAAAATGAATTAGATAATAGCTAAGATGTCGCTCTGACGCATGATAAGGTAGTCCTTACCGTCTACGCTGACCTCCGTTCCGGCATACTTGCCGTAAAGCACGCTGTCACCCACGCTTACTTCCATCGTAACTTCGGAAGTACCGGGCCCCACAGCGACTACTGTTCCCGCAAGGGGTTTTTCCTTGGCGGTGTCGGGGATGAAAAGACCTCCGGCGGTTTTTTCTTCGGCCGGTTTCGGTTCGACCAGAACCCTGTCTGATAACGGTTTGATGTTCATAGCTTTTCTCTATTTATTTTTGGTTTATGTATGATGTATTCCATCCGATTATTTTCGTCTGCACTATTATAACAATGTGTGCCAAAACCCGGTTGTCATTTTTTACTGACAAAACGCTATTTTATCCCTTCGAAGCGGCAATTCCCGACTGTCACTTTGTCACCGGAAAAGACCTCCGGTGACAGGAGCGGACTAAGGCGGAAGACTTGTGGGGGCGCTGAATTCAGCACGATATTTTGGTATAAAGAAAAAACGTATTAAATTTGCACGCCGAAACAAATGATACACGGTGGTAGTAGCTCAGCTGGTTAGAGCGTCGGATTGTGGTTCCGAAGGTCGTGGGTTCGAACCCCATCTTCCACCCTTAAAAGTCGAATCGAGAAAAGCCGGACAAAGTACCGGCTTTTTTTGGTTTGCAATTACTTAAATACAGGGCAAATTTCGCCCACCCGAATAAATGACAGAAACAAATCAATTCGCCGCCCTCGGACTGTCCGAAGATATGACCGCGGCGGTCGCTTCCAAAGGATTCGAAACACCTTCGCCCATCCAGTCGCTCACCATTCCGGCCTTGCTGGACGGCACGGGCGACATCATTGCCCAGGCCCAGACCGGCACCGGCAAGACCGCGGCTTTCGGCCTGCCCATTATGGACAGGTTAAGTCCGGCAGGAGGTACCGTCCAGGCGCTTATCCTGGTCCCGACCCGAGAACTGGCACTACAGGTTACCGAAGAACTGCTTTCCATCAACCGGCAAAAGAAGCTCTCCATATCGGCGATTTACGGCGGTGCGGCCATAACGGAACAGCTGCGCAGACTCAAAAAGGGGATCGACATAGTTGTCGGCACCCCGGGGCGTATTCTCGACCATATCCGGCGCGGAACCCTCCGGTTAGGCGAGCTGAAATATCTCGTGCTCGACGAAGCCGACGAGATGCTCAATATGGGATTTATCGAGGATATAGAAGAAATAATGTCCAAGACCGGCCCCGAGAGGCGTACCATGCTCTTTTCGGCCACCATGCCGCAACGTATCCTGTCGATGGCCAAAAAATACATGAACGATCCGCAGCTGCTTAAAGTCGAGGCATCGCACCTTACCACCGACCTTACCAGCCAGATATATTTCGAGGTGCGCGAAAGCGATAAACTCGACGCACTGACCCGCATTATCGACGTCGAGCCGGAATTCTACGGGATCGTTTTCTCCCGCACGAAGGTGGGTGTGGACGAACTGGTCACCCGTCTTCTCGAACGCGGCTATGCGGCGGAAGGGCTGCACGGGGATGTATCTCAGGCCCAGAGAGAAAAGATACTCAAAAAGTTCCGCAACCGACATGCCAATATCCTCGTGGCCACGGACGTTGCGGCACGCGGGATAGACATCAACAACCTTACGCACGTTATAAACTATTCGCTGCCGCAGGATCCCGAAAGCTACGTCCACCGCATCGGGCGCACCGGGCGGGCGGGCAACGAGGGAAAAGCTATCACTTTCATCTCAAATTCCGAGATGCGCCAGTTCGGATTTATGAAAAAAGCCATAAATGCCGACATCGAACGCGGGAAAATACCCACGGCCCAGGATATCGTAACGATGAAAAAGGCCCGCATCCTCGAAGATCTCCAACAGATCGTCGAAAGCGGCAACTACGAGGACTGCTCGGAAATGGCCGCCGGGATACTTGCCGACCACGATCCGGAAACCGCTCTTGGAGCCCTGTTGAAACTCGCCTTCAAGAACGAACTCTCCGAGAACAGCTATGCCGAAATACGGGGTTTCAGCGTCGACCGCAAAGGCAAGTCCAGGATATTTATCGCCGTAGGCCGTAAGGACGGTTACGACGCACGCAAGATGGTATCGCTGTTGAAACGCGAATGCGGTATTTCAGACAGTAAGATCGACGATGTGAGTGTGATGGAGGATTTCTCCTTCGCCACGGTACCCTATGCCGATGCGGACAATGTGATCCGCTCTTTGAATGCCCTCAGAAAGGGCGGCGAGCGGCCTCTTGCCAAAAAAGCCAAAGAGAAAGAAACGGACAGGCCCGCCGAAAATAAACCGCGCAGGCGCACCGCAGAGGACAGCGGCCGGCCGAAGAGAGAGAAGAGAGCCCCGCGGGAAAGTTTCACTGAGAGCCCCGCTCGGCCGAAAACGGCCAAACCGGCAAAGGTCAGCCAGGACGAAGCGGACGATAACTGGTTCGCCATGTTCGAAAAGAAATACGGCGGATCCGAACCAAACGAATCGGCCGGCACCGGCAAAGACCGCGGCAAGGGGAAAGCGGCATCGCGCCGGTCTACGGCAAAAATCGACACGAGGCCCGCCAAAAAAGTGAGCCGCCGGGAGGCCCGGGAGAAAAAAGGGCGCCGTTAAACCCCGTTAAACCCCTCGAACGACAAGAGCCGGACGTTGTCCGGCTCTTGTCGTTCTATATCGCTTCCCCCTGCCTTATCCGGTTAAGGTGGCAGAAAAGTAGGTTGCCATCCTCATCCCTGAGATGCAGGCCGTTGCCGTGAAAGTACTTATGATACTTACAAGACTGGCATTCGCCCTTTTTTGTCCACGACCTGTCGCGGTGCGGATGGAACCCGCTGTTCCAAACCTCCTGGAAATCGTCACGGTATATATTTCCCTGGATATAATGCGACCGCAAATTCGGACAGGCGGAGATCGACCCGTCCGCAAGCACCGACGCCACATTGATCCCCGCACGGCAAAAGAAGAACTGGTCGCGGACATCGGCCTCGTAACTTCCCAGAAAACCCTCACAACCGTAGTCAACCTTTATCCTGCCTTCCCTGCGTGTCCTCTTTATATATTCGAATACTTCCCGGAATTGCGCGGGGTCAAGCTGCAGATCGGAATCGGCGGCCCGGCCGATGGGAAATACGGTAAAAATCCTCCAACGGCCACACCCGGCATCCAGAAGCAGTTCCTTGATCCGGTCGAGCTGGCCGAAATTAGCCGGGGTGACGCACGTGACGACATCGTAAACTATATCTTCCTTTTTCTCCCGGAGCATTCTTATGGCGCCGAGCGCCCTATCGAAACTGTGAGGGTTACCGCGCAGTTCGTTATGTGTTCCCGCTATTCCGTCGAGGCTTACCGTTACGGAGCTCAGTCCGGCCTGCCAAAGCGATTCCAGGCGTGGCCGGGTAAGAGCGAGGCCGTTTGTCACCATCCCCCAGGGAAAGCCCCTTTCGTATAATTCCCTGCCGCATCGCTCCAGATCGATGCGCATCAGCGGTTCTCCACCGGTTATTACTATCATCGTCGAATGGGGGTCGACGCAGGGGGTAATGCGGTCGACGACTCCAAGGAAATCTGCCATCGGCATATCCGGCACCGCGGCATCCTTGTGGCAGTCGCTTCCGCAATGCCGGCACGAAAGATTGCACCGAAGGGTGCATTCCCACATTAGATAATTGAGGGTATGCCTTTTGACTTCGATAGCCCTCTGGCGGTTAAACAGGCCGAGTGCCAGCCTCTTACGCAGGGAGATGTCGGCAGCTGACATTACTTGCCGGAAGTATCGGATTCATCGGGTTCCGACACCGCTATTTCACCCAAATCCACCGATGCCTCTCCACGGTACCAGTTGCCGCTTTCATTGCTGTATTCCTCCACGGTCAGGTCTAGGGTCTGATCGTTAAAGCCGTAGAG